>QHYA01000008.1 GCA_003223995.1 Acidobacteriota bacterium
GATGTTCTGCGCCGTCCCCTGCATGATGATCTCGCGCCCCTCCTTGAAGCCGAGATAGACGTAGTCCTCGCCGTACTTCTTTCCGAACTGCTTCGCCACCTTCTCGACCGTGTCGTTGACGATGATCGCGCCCGTGCCCCACTGCGTGAAGTCGATCACCTTCAGTCCCCGGCGGAAGCAGTGGGTGAGGACCGCGATGGAGGCGGTCTCCAGCTCCGCCTTGCTGCCGGGATCCCAGTCATCCGCCATGGCGACCTTGGACCCAGGAGGAAGCTTCTCGACGAAGTCGTAGAAGTCCTGCACTGGTTTGGTGGGCGTCAGCGCGAGCCTCCAGGAAGTGAACAGCGGCAGGACGATGGCCAGTCCGATGAGGACGAAGACGGCGCGCCGGTCCACGTTCTCCAAACGCCCGATCCATTCCCGAACCTTCTGGTCGTTCATGGCTGGATGACTCTTTGCTTCCCGCTGCACGTGGCAGGAGCCGCCGCGCCGCCTTTATGCTCTCCTATGCTCTCCCGAGCCCTTTACTGCCCGCCCAGATAGGACTTCTCGATCCCCAGGATGATCTTGACGCCGGTCGAGACCGCACCCAGCGCCGCGCCGATCAGGATCGCGCGCTTCCCGGCATTCTGCAGGATGCCCATGGTCCAGGCGGTCAACGGGCCGAACCCGCTCCAGACCTTGTCGCCGAGCGGCACGCCTCCGAGGATCAGCAGCAACGCCGTCACGGCCAGAAGCGCCGCCTGGAACGAGCGGACCCGGAAGGCCCGGAAGGCGGCGGAGGAGATGAAAAATGCGAGCAGGCCAAACATCGTGCTCTGCATCGGTGTGTAAACGGCGTCATAGAGCCAGTTGAAGACCGATCCGGGCTGCATGCCTGTCGTCCACGAACCCCCCGGACCCTTCTGGGCGCCGCCCGCCCCCCCGTGCATCACGTTGGCGGGGATCCAGAGGAGCATGCCGTAGAGGATCATCACGGCCACGCCCGCGAGCGTGGCGATGCTGTAGCCCCAGCCGGGCTGGCGGCCGGCGATCTTCGCCGAGTGGATTCGGACCACGTTGCCGAATCCCAGGACGTAAGTGAAAGAAATGATGATCGACAGCCAGTCATTGACCGGCTCGGTGAAAATCTTGATCCTGTCCGGCACGAAGAAGAATGTCGCCACGAAGAACGTGCCGAACAGGAACGTCAGGAAGAGGGGGATCTCGCGTCTCATGATGCCCCCAGCGCCGGGTCATTCCCCGCGAGCGATGGTATGGCGATGGAGCTGCTCATGAAGGCTCGGGCTAGAACTGCAGCCAGTCGAAGAGGAAGCTGTGGGCGCCGTCGGAGGAGGCCGGGATCACGGAGCCGATCGCCGGCAGGAGCTGCTTGAAGGTCTCCAGGCCGAAGCCCAGGGCCAGCACCAGGAGGATCATCACCTTGAAGTAATCCTGCGCCTTGATCGTTCCGAGCAGGCTGGGCTCGCGGGAGAGGTAGGCGGTCGCGGCATAGAACTCCTCGCCGATCAGCGTGTAGTCGCAGGCGACCACGAAGAAGGGAAGCTGGTGCACATTGGCGGTGCCGGCCACCTGGATCGACCTTGCCATGAAGCCGGTCTCGGCAAGCAGCAGCGATTCCGCATAGAAGGAGCCCATGAGCAGGTTCGCCGCCGGCCTTTCGCGAAGGATGATGCCGTTGGTCGCGGCGGTGAAGGCGAACTGCTCATCGGACTGGTACCGGACGATGCCGGGACGGTAGGCGTCCGGCACGCCCGCGTTCGTGAACCCCTGCTTGACCGTCTCCTCGGCCATCGGCGTGACGAAAGCCTGTCCGACGCTGACGATCAGCGGCGTGCCGTATTTGGCCACGGTCTTGGCCACGTGCTCCAGGATGACCATCGAGTAGATCGTCTGGATGTTGTTGACGTTGTCGATGCCGGGCACGTAGAGGACCGGCCGGCCCATCTCGGTCGCACGGCCGATCGCCTCCTCGATCGCCGTGATGCCCGCCAGCGGCCGGATGTACATGTTCGGTCTGGCCCGCGCCACGCGGATGAGAACCAGCATCATGGCGGAGAAGAGGAGCAGCGAGACGAGGATCGGCAGTTTGAAATCGAAGATCCACCAGACCCACGGAGATGGCGCGGCGGCCCCCGGAGCGGGGGCCGCTGCCTCCTCCGCGAGCGCCGCCGCGGCGAAGCAGAGCAGCAGCAACGCGGCCGCCGAACACCTCGCCGGCTTGCTGGAGATCCGGGGCAATAGGCACCCCCCCCGCGGACCGAGCAAGGGGGAAGCCGCCGGCCCGCAAAAGAGCAGCGAATATACCGGCTCCCCTGGGGGCTGTCAAAAACTCCGACGGGAAAAGGGATCCATCCGAATTGAGCAGGCACCCGTGGTGGTCTGGAAGAAGCGCTTGCCGGCGATACCAGCTAGATGAGCGGCTGGCACGGTTCACGATCCACGCGCCGCCGTTCCCCTTCCAGCAGCCAAGGAGAGGGCCATAATGGTGCCGTCTGCTTCCGCGGAAGACATGGTCGAACTCTCATCCAAGGAGCCACGCCTCGGAATCTCGACGGCGATCGTGGTCGCCATTGCTATGACGGCTCTCGCGTCGGGACTAGGGGCGGGAATCACGCCCGCCTTCGCTTCGGCGGACCCTCCGGTGGTGAAAACGCGCAGGGCGCTCGATTTCCTCGGGCAGGCCGCCTTCGACTGGCAGAACCAGTTCGGCTGCAGCGGCTGCCACAAGCAGGCGATGACGATCGCCGCGCTCGGCACGGCCCGCAGCCGCGGTTACGACGCTGCGAAGCCAGGAATCATCCAGACGCTGATCGACGGACTGCTGACGCTCAATAGCGGCCAGCAACCCGACGGCTGTTTCACACTCAACAACGGTCCGGACTCGACCGAGGCGACGACATTCGGCGGGAGAGGGCTCGAGGCCTATGACCGGTACTTCCGTCCGAAGAAGTCGAACCTGCTGGCGGCCGCCGATTGCCTGCTCAGCCGGCAAGCGTCCGACGGCCGACTGGCCTCGGACCACACCGAGCTACCGGTTGCGCAGGGGGACTTCATTACGACCGCGCATGGCATCTTCACCTGGAATCGCTCCTTCGAGTTGACGGGCAACACTTCTTACTCCAACGCCGCCAATCGGGCCGTCTCGTGGCTCCGCGGGAGGGTCTCCGTGATCCAGGCGGCGCCCGACAACTTCACGACGCAGGACAAGGCGATGCTCCTTGCGGGACTCGGAGGCTCGGGCGCCGGCACGTCGGATTCCGATGTCGTAAGCATGCGCAACCTCGTCGCCAGCGAGCAGCAGGCCGACGGCTCGTGGAAGCTGCGCAACTCCGAAACGGGAGGCAACGGCCACGCGACCGGCCAGGTCGTCTTCGCCTTGAGAGAATGCGGCTACACGCGAAGCGACAGCGCCGTGGACCGCGGGACGCAGTGGCTGTTCGATCATCAGCAGGGGGACGGGTCGTGGGCGCCAGATTCCTGGGAGGGCAGCCCTCCCTCTCAAATCGCCCCGTCGATGTGGGGAGCGCTGGCTCTTGCCACCTATGCCTCCCCGTTGAACGGCTTGCGCGTCGCCCCGATCAGCGGAACGGCAGGAGGCAGTGCAACGGTCTCGTGGAATCCCGTGGATGGCGCGTCGAGCTACGACCTGATCCGAGGCAACGTCGCAGCCTTGACGGAGCTTTCCGACCACGTGGATCTCGGCCCGGCTGCCTGTCTCGCCGCCGCCACCCCATCCACCTCCTTTCAGGACGGCCAGAACCCCTCCGCCGGACAATCCTTCTTCTACCTGATGAGGATTCGCTGGGACTCGACCCACGACATCTATGGCCGTTCCTCAGGCGGACGCGACCGCATCCCCTCCTCCGGCGACTGCCCCCCGTAAGAGCCCGACGGGAGAAGGCCGGAAGTCACCGGCCCGCCGCTTTCCCACTGCAAGGGTCGACAGGCGGTCCGCAAGGTCGTCCCGCAAGCTCCAGGACCTCTTTCGTGGCCTCGATGTCCCGGTCCAGGGCCTCATCCTTCCTCATCCTCCAATTTGGACACCACTGGCGGCGCATAAAATCTACGAACCGGGGCCGCCGAGCACCTAGGAATTAGGCACCCGCTCCGTCGGATCGAGATCCGCCGGATGAAGCCTTCGTGCAGCCTTTTTCCCGAAACCCCGCGCCATTCGGCCTCCGTGAGTGAAGATGCCGGGCGCGCCGCACCTCACCGCTCCTCCTGGCGCGCTAATTGCTCAGATGAGCCGCATCGCTCCTACCGGTGACACGGACGGGCGTGCAAGGAAGTTCAACAGGGGGGGAACGGCTATGAAGCGAGGTCTCACCTCGATCGTCAGGAAACTGCTCCTCGCCGCCCTGGGCGCGCTCGCGCTGCCGCTCCTGCTGGAGCGGCAGGCGTTCGCCCAGGGCTGAGTAGCCGCGCGACAGGACGCGCCCGTGCTCGGCGCGAAGAGCCCCTACACCGGCCCCGACAAGTGGGAGGTCTCGATGAGCTGGCGGTATCAGACATCGAACAGTCACTACGTCGGAATCCACAAGCAGTTAGGGCGGGACACCGAACAGAGCCAGGTCATCAACAGGATCAACCAGCCGGAGCTGACCATCAGGCGCAACTACACGAAGCAGTGGAGTCTCGCGCTGGGCATTCCATACCTGATGGCGACCCGCTCGAGTCCCATCAGGGACTCCTCGGGGACAGTGATCGACCGAACCCTGACACAGGCGAGAGGCATCGGCGATATGACGGTCACGCTCCGGCGCTGGGTGTGGAACCCCGAGAAGCATCCCTCTTTCAACGTGTCTCTCGGGATCGGCATGAAGTTCCCGACGGGCGAGAACAACGTCCAGGATGTCCGCAAGAGCATCGCCTCCAACGGGACCGTTTCGTTGAGCGTCCGGACTGTCGATCAGTCCATCCAGCCTGGCGACGGTGGCTTCGGGGCGGTTTTCGACCTGCAGGCGTACACACGCTTCGCCCACAACCACCTGGCCGGCTACTTCACGGCCACGTACCTCGCGAACCCCGAAGGGACGAGCGGGGTCCAGACCTTCCGGTCGGGTGCCGGAGAGGATGTGATGTCGATCGCAGACCAGTACCTTGCACGTGCGGGGGTTTCATGGTTCCCCGGATCGTCGGGCCTCGGCCTCAGCCTCGGTGGCCGAGCCGAAGGGGTCCCCGTGCATGACCTGTGGGGACCGAGCGATGGGTTCCGGCGGCCTGGGTACGCGAGCTCGGTCGAGCCCGGCATCACCTTCACGAGAGGCGCGCACACGGTTGCACTCTCGGTGCCGAGAGCCCTCGTCCGCAACCGCCAGCGCAGCGTGCCCGACCGGGAGTTCGGCCGGTTCACGGGGGACGCCGCCTTCGCGCGCTACGTCGTGCTGCTGGGATACTTCCGCAAGTTCTGAACGACGGAATGAGGTCCCACCAGCTTCATCTGCCTCAGCCCCTCGCGCTCCTGTTCCAACCGCCTGACCGCCTCCTCGAGGTAGGCTGAATCGATATCGAAACCGACGCACGACACCCCGACCCTGAACGCCGCGATCGCTGTCGAACCTAGCCCGACGAACGGGTCGACCACCAGTCTGGTCCTCTCGAGGCCGTGAAGCCTGATGCACATCTCGGGGAGCCGGGTGGGAAACGTGGAGGGATGTGGTCTCTGCTTCTCGCGGTCCCTGATGGTCTCGTAGGGGATGAACCATGTGTTCCCTCGGCAACGCAGGTCGGTCTTGGCGGCTTTCCATCGTCCAATGTTGGTCTTGTCCTGGTAAGGCACGCCTGTGCCGAGACGGTCGATATGAACATTTCCGGTCTTCGTGAAGTGGAAGATGAACTCGTGGCAGTCGTGCAGGAACCTCTTCCCGCCAATGGGTTTGTAGTGGCCGACCGCCACATCTCCCGAGATGTTCCGGTAGTTTCCCACATCCGCCTTGCGTATCGCGATCGACTTGACCCAGATGATCGTGTTCTGCAGAGCGAAGATCGACCGCAGGCGCTGCGCGACATCAAGGGCAATCCATGGATCTGCCGGCCTCGACCCGACGTTGAGGAAAAAGGAGCCGTCGTCTCGCAGGACACGCTCCACGAGGCGGCCAATTCGCTCCATCCAGTCCAGGTAGTCGGATCTTGGAAGGTTGTCCTTGTGGGTGTTGTATCGGATGCCGATGTTATAGGGCGGGGACGTCACCACCACGTCGACGGATCCGGGCCTGAGAACTTCCTCCATTCCCTCTTCGCAACGGAGAAGAAAGAGCTCTACGGAGGTGTCATTCTGTCCTCTGAGTTCCATGACCGGCCGCTTCACTGGTAGATCCTCCGCATCGTGAGTCCGACCTATCTCATGCTTCGCGTCTCATGCTTCGCGCGGCTGCCTCTGGACCGAGGCCCCTGCCAGGGTGGGCGGATCATTGCTATCATGGCCGGATCGAGCGCGCCTCGAGAGCCGATATCCGGGCCAGCGCCTCGTAGTCCCGGTCGAAATGAAGGACGGGGAGTTGGTGCCGCAGCGCACAGGCAGCGATCAAGCAATCGACACCCGACCTGACCGTCAGCCCCGTTCTCCGGGCCGTCCTGTAGAGCTGGACGGCGTCCAGGAAGATCTCCGCCGAGAGGGGCGATTCTACGACCGGTAGGCAGAGCATGGACTCGCGCGCCAGGGCGAACGCCTTCTCGTCCCGGAATCCCTGAAAAACCTCCTGGATGACAGGCAGACAGGTGACGATATCCTCGATGTCTATTATGGACTCCAGGCGGAACGGGGACGGTCCCTTCCGGAACACTTCCACCCAGACGGACGTGTCAACGAGGACCACGCCGCCCGCGCCGGGGAACGCTCCTTGGGGAGAGTCTGTCACGACGCATCTCGGAGAGGTCGCCCACCCAGAGTCCGCTCTGGGCCAGGTCCAGAATGCGCCTCGCCTTGATGCGTCGGACGAAATCCTCGAGCGCCCTGCTGACCGTTCCGGAGTACGTCCTCTCGCCGCTCAGCTTCTGCGCCTCATCAAGAAGCCGCGCATCAAGCACAAGATTTGTGCGCTTCATGCGCACAGTATACTCCGGCCGCCTCCGCAGTCAACTCTGTGAGCGTCCATGAGCCGCCTCCCCGGCAAGCATTCCATGTCGCAGTCGTCGTAGTCTGGGCCTTATGCGAATGCTGAATGTAGGGTACGATAGCGAACAGGTGACCCGCATTCGGCTCATCGTCACAATCGCGCTAGCTGGGGCGTTTTCCGCCTGTGGAAGATCCGGCGTGCCCGGCGTGACAGAATCATCGTTGCGAGGAGGGAAGGGGCCTTCCTGGTCGGGCGCGGTGGATGTCAACTTCGACGGCACTGCGGAAACAATGACTCTCACGGTTCTCTCGGGGAAGGAGAGACCAAAAGGCGAGGGATTCGACGCTCCGTTCATCTTGCGCACGGAGCTCGAGATCCGCGCCCCCAAGCCCTCGAGAAGGATTTGTTTCTACGGGATCTCGGGCGATCCCGGGCTTCCTGGCCCGGACTGGGTGGGAGATCTCGACCGCGACGGAACGCTCGAGATCTCCTATGTGCTGGGGGGGAAGCGGATCGTTGAGAAGGGCGGCTACTGCCTCAGGGCCGATTTTTGAGCGTCAAGATTCTCTGAAAGAACGGCCGGGCAGCGATCCGGGGCTCCGCACGAGACTTGCCGCCTCGATGCGGCAGCACTGAAGCCTTCGCTACTTCTTCGTCCCGTCCTGATCGTTGTCTTGCTGGCGCTTCTTCTTGTTCTTCTCCTGCTTTTTCTTGTCCTGTTTCTGATTCTCCCCCTTGCCCGGCGGCTGCGGCTGATTCGGGCCCGCCTCCTTCGGCCGTGGCCGGTTCGGCACCGCCGGGGGCGAATAGGGACGATTCGGCTGAGGCCGATTCGGGGCGCTTCCCTGGGAAGGATTGGCTGCATGCTCCGGCGCCTTCGCAGGCGGAGGTTGTGCAGCCGTGGGCTGACGGGACCGTTCGCGAGCGTGGCGCGGTTGGACCCTCCGCCCTTCCCGCCCTTCTCGCCCTTCCTCGGGTGTCTGGGCCTCGCCGCGCGGAGCCGCCTGTGACGAAGATGGCGGAGTGGACGGAGCGGCCTCCGCCGTCTGCGGAGTCTGCACCGGCCTGTCGGGCGTGGCGAGAGGTCTCCCGCGTGCCGGACGGGCAACCAGGGGAACAGGCGCCTTCGCATCCTTGCGGCGCGGGTTGAGCTTGACCTCACCCTGTTGCTCCGCAACTGGCCGCACCGCCACACGAGCCAGCGGTCTCTCACGATCCTCGATTGCGAGTCTGGCAGCGACGACGGGCGCCACGGGGGCGCCATGGCTCTGCTCGATCACCTTCACCTTCTTCTCAAATCGCGGCGGAGCGGGAGGCGGAGCGATCCGAGCAACGACCGGTCTCGAAGCGGCCGTGGTGGGCGGCACGGGCACCGGCCCCTGAGCTGCCTTGACGGCGAGGCGGAGAGAGGCGCGAGTTGGGAGAATGGGGAGGGGACCCCGCGCGACGGGCGCCGCCCTCACCTGACGGATGACGTTCTGGTCTCGCACGATGTTGTTCTTGACCAGAGTCCCCGAGACGAAGGTGTTCTGATTGACCACAGTAATGTAGGTGCGGTTGACGTAGGTGACGTTCGTCACGTTCACGTTCGTCACGCTGGCGCGAGGTCCCCACCACGGCACCAGCGGATCGGCCGGGGCGAGAGGGAACCACCCGACCGCGCCCCCGATGCCGACCGACACCGAAAACGACGTCCTGCCGCCACCTCCTCCAACGAAGGCCACGAGGGCCGGCGAGTAGGCGACCCTCGGAGCCGACGGAGGAACGGGCACCCAGTACCAGCGTGAGCTGTACACGACCCAGCGGCCGTAGTGATAGGGCGCCCAGCCCCATGGCTCGGAGGCAACCCACGTCCATCCCCACGGATCTTGCCAGACCCAGTGCCCTTCAACATACGGCGACCAGCCCGGTTCGACAGCGGTCGGCGTCCAGACCATCCCGTATCCCGGGAGGGAGCTCCACCGGCCGTACTCGTCGAGGTCCTCGACTCCGGCGACCTCCGCACTCACGTATCCCTGGGAGCGAACCCGCTCGAGACGCCGCTCCCTCTGCGCCACCCAGCCGTCGAACCGGTCGGGCGGAGGAATGGACACGACGTCGTACTGCGGCGCTTCGGTCCCATAGATGTCCATCTCCTCACCCGCGTTGAGCGGCACCTCGCCGCCTCCAGCCGCGACCGTGGCCCGGCCGCGAACGACGCCGACGCGGGTGTTGCCGTCGGGGTCCACCGAGACGCGGTATTCTCCCACCCGCTCGAACGTGACAGCGGCATCCGGCGTGTCCACCTCGATGATCTCGTCCTCTCCGAGCCGGCGGATCTGGAAAGAGACGAGCCCCTCGTTGACGGAGAACTGCTTCGTCTCGTCCGTCAGGCTCAAGGCGGTCAGGTCGGTGCCGGAGGCCAGCCGCGCGTAATTGCCGCCGTGGATCTGCAGCTCGAGGCGGCCGTTCCCGCCCGCGTAGATGCGATCGCCCTGCGTCATCGGCACGTTGAGATCCGCCGGCTGCCAATTGTCGGGATCGTCGCCGCGGCTAAAGGAGATATCACCGGAAACGCAGGAGATTCTGGCGACCGTTTGGTGGATCTCCTCCTCTTCGTTGTCGTGAGCCAGACATGGAGCGACGCCGAGAAGCATCGCGACGAGCAGAGGCATCCCTGCGCGGACGATGTCCGTGCAGAGACGTCCAGAAACCGTTCGGCCGCCTGTCAACGAGCCGATGCTTCGCGAGCCCATCTTTCGGAATCGATTACGGGGTTCCATCGGAGAATGTAAATACTTCCTCTTCGTGCTGTTCATCTCGTATCTCCCTGGTTTCGCCGTCCTCCAATGTAGGTACCTCCAAGCGACATTTCAACGATCCAGGTGACAACAAGACTGTACTGTGCAAGATAGAGGCCATGTTCGCAACCAGGCGCGAAGCAGCATACTCTCTGTTGCGTCTCGATTTCCCGCGTGCGGCCCAGGTACATCGCCATTCTCGCACCATGTTTCTGGTAGGATCAGCCGACTTTCAACAGAGCCTGAGACATGACCGGCATGGAATCGGGAGGAAGATATGGGGCGCATCGTCACGCTGCTGCGCAGTTCGATCCTCGCTCTCGCCGTCGTCGCGACCATTCCCGCGTGGGGGAAGGATCCGCAGATTCCGTTCCACCCTGAACTGGACAAGCTCGACGCCCGAGATCAGATCGTCGCCTTGATGTTCAAGGAGCAGCCTCTCAACAAGGTCTTCGAGGCGATCGGGCAGGCGTCCGGACTGACAGTCAGGCCGGGAGAAGATTTCCATCCGGAGCTGCCGGTTACGGTCGCGCTCCAGAAGGAAACCCTGCGGGAGGTCCTCATCTGGCTCGCCAGTCGCTACCAACTCGATTACGAGGTTCCCGACGGCAAGACGCTGGTCGTCAATTCGACAGCCGGGGTGTTCCGCCGGATGGTCATGCGAGGCTGGGTAGTGCCTGGCCGGTCCGGAGAGGTACCGCCTCGGTACCTCGTTGCCCACGTGGAGGTCGCGTCAGAACCAGAGTGCGATGACAGTGCGGAGAAGACCTGCACCACACAGGTGCGAGTTCTCGAAACCTTCTCCAGCAAGCTTCCCGATGGCCAGCAGCCGCCGAGGGAGTTCCGCCTCCTCGCGGGCGAAAGGTCGAAGGGCGAACCCTCCCCGATCGGCAATCGCTTCATTGTCACGGTCGTTCCCATGGAAGGCCACCCCGGCGTTTGGGGTGCCAGGTTCATGTCCCGCGCCTC
>QHYA01000009.1 GCA_003223995.1 Acidobacteriota bacterium
GGATCATCCGACCTGTCGCCCGCGGTATCGACGGCTGCGATGCGGAAGCCGGCCCGGGCGACCGACTCGACCTCCTCGCCGTAGAGGCCGACTCCGCCTGCGAGGCCGGCCAGCTTGACGACAAGAGGACCCCTCCCCAGGGCTCGCAGCCTCACCGCTCGCCTCATCGCCGGAGCTAGCCGTGAGCTAGCGGCTGCAGCTGCACCGAGCTCCTTCAGGCCGGCCCTGGTGGATCGGCAGGTTGTCGGCCTTCCATTCAGCCCAGCCGGCGTTCATCTCCTTGACAAAGAACCCGTGCTCTGCCAACTGCAGAGCGGCTCTCGCTGAGAGATGTCAGGTGTGGTTCCAGCAGTAAGTGACCAGCTCCCTGTCCTTGGGAAGACTGGCGGCGAGGGCGCCGAGCTCCTCCATGGGAGCGCACCAGGCACCTTCGATGTGCCCCTGCTCGAAGGCCTGCCTGCCCCGCACATCGAGGAGCATGAAGTTGCCCTGCTTTTCCTTGACCTTCTTGACGACGTCCGCCTTTTGTTTCTCGGCACCGAGCTTGGCCTCGAAGTAGTCTCGGTTGGCACGGATCTGATCCCCGGTGAAAGCCATCTTCTTGCCTCCTCTGGAACAGATGAAAGTCCAGGCGAGCGTACCGCGGGCTTCAGGGGAGCGTCAAGGCAAGACGGCGCGCTTGTCGGGTACAATTCCGGCACCGACTGCCACTTGAATCACGCCAGGGTCCCAGGGGCGAAGAGTCGGCCAGCCTCGGCAACCGAAGCGACAGCACCACAGGGAAGAGGATGCGCAACTGGACCTCCGGATCGATCCTGAGCTTCTTCTCCAACGACCTGGCGATCGACCTGGGGACCTCGAACACGCTCGTCTTCGCGAAGGGCAAAGGAGTGGTCGTCTCGGAGCCTTCGATGGTGGCCGTCAACCAGAAGACGGGGAGGATCGAGGCAGTGGGAAGGGAGGCGAAGGACATGCTCGGACGGACGCCCGGAAACATCGTCGCGATCCGTCCGATGAAGGACGGAGTGATCGCCGATTTCGAGCACACGGAGAACATGCTCGATTATTTCATCAAGAAGGCGCACAACCGCTCGATCCTGGTCCGACCGCGCATCGTCATCGGCGTCCCCAGCGAGATCACCCAGGTCGAGAAACGGGCCGTCCGCGACTCGGCTCTGAAGGCCAGGGCCGCCGAGGTGTTCCTGGTCGAGCAGGCGGTCGCCGCGGCCATCGGAACGGGGCTGCCGATCAGGGAGCCGACAGGCAACATGATCGTCGATATCGGCGGAGGCACGACGGACATCGCCGTCATTTCCATGACGGGGATCGTCTACAGCCGGTCGGTCCGTGTCGCCGGGGACGAGATGGATCAGGCGATCATCCAGTTCATCAAGCGCAAGTACAATCTCCTGATAGGCGAGCGAACTGCCGAGGAGATCACCGTCAACGTGATCACCGATGCGGTCCGCGCCGCCCTCGAACAGATCCCCCCGGAGCTGTCCGCCGATATCGTGGACCGCGGGATCGTTCTGACCGGAGGCGGGTCGTTGCTGAAGAACCTGGACAAACGGCTTCGAGAGGAAACCGGGCTGCCGGTTTCGATGGCTGATGATCCGCTGGCCTCGGTTGTGCTGGGAGCGGGGATGATGCTGTCCGACTTCAACTTGCTCCGAAAGCTCTGCCTCGACTAGTCGTATGATTCATCGGTTGCGTCTTGGGCCGGAGGCTGCAGGCGATCCCGATCGGTCATCGGGAAGGAGCGGCCGATGAAGGCGAATCTCCAGTGCCGGCTTCCGAAGAGGGGGACAGCGCTTCTGCTCGCCCTCCTGGCACCCTGCATCGTTGCGGCAACGCCAACGCCTTTGGCGGCTCCTGACAATCCCCCTGAGGCCATCCGCGCTCCAGGACGTCGCCCGGATGTCCATGTGTCCTACGCCGTGAGGCAAGACCGCTCGCCGCCGCTGCGGGACATTCCTCCAGCCCCTCCGAACTGGCTCGGGAGGGAAGTGAATCCGCACCGGCCTCTTCCGAACCGGACCGGAGCAAGAGGAGCTGTTCCGGCCGCGCCGAGTGCCGGCTTCGCCTCCGCGACGGTCGAAAGCGGCGGCCCGATGCCACCTCCACTGCTGAGCTTCGAGGGGGTGAACAATGTCAACGGCGTCGTGCCGCCTGACACGAACGCCGATGTCGGGCCCCAGCACATCGTGCAGTGGGTCAACTTCTCCTACGCCATCTGGAACAAGAGCGGCGGACTTCTATACGGCCCCGTCAACGGCAACACGCTCTGGTCCGGTTTCGGAGGGATATGCGAGACCCACAATAACGGCGACCCCATCGTCCAGTATGACCAGCTCGCCGACCGCTGGCTGATGAGCCAGCTCGCCTTCACCTTCCCCAACGACTTCCATCAGTGCATCGCGGTCTCCCAGACCGGGGACCCCACGGGAGCCTGGTACCGCTACGACTACCTCATCAGCACGACGAACCTCAACGACTACCCCAAGTTCGGCGTCTGGCCCGACGCCTATTACATGTCCATCAACCAGTACGACGGGGTGACGGAGGACTTCAGGGGACAGGGGGCGATCGCTTTCGAGCGCGACAAAATGCTCACGGGCGCCCCGGCGCGGATGGTCTACTTCGATCTGTACTCGGTCAACCCTAATTTCGGAGGGGCGCTCCCCTCGGACCTCGACGGTCCCGTGCCACCGCCCGCGGGAGCCCCGAACTACTTTGTCGAGATGGACGATGACGCGTGGGGGTGGCCCAGTGACCAGCTCAAGCTCTGGAAGTTCCATGTGGACTGGACCGATCCATCTCTTTCCACCTTCGGGCTGTTGGGCAATCCGGACCACGTGATCGATCTCACGGCGGCCGGCTACCCGTTCGATTCGGACATGTGCGGCTACTCTTCTTACTGCATCCCGCAGCCCGGAGGGACCCACGTGGACGCTGTCTCCGACCGGCTGATGTACCGGCTCGCCTATCGCAACTTCGGCGATCACGAGACGCTCGTCGTCAACCATACGGTGGACGTCGACGGGCTCGATCACGCCGGCATCCGCTGGTACGAGATCCGCGATCCCGGTGGGCTCGCCCCGGTCCTCTACCAGGCCGGCACCTTCGCGCCTGACAGCGACCACCGCTGGATGGCAAGCATGGCGCTGGACGGGGCCGGCGACGCGGCGGTCGGCTACAGCGTGTGCAGCAACGCGACCTACCCGTCCATCCGTTACGCCGGCCGGCTGGCGACCGACCCGCTCGGGTCTCTCCCGCAGGCGGAGGCCGTCCTGATCGCGGGCTCCGGCTATCAGACGGGAGCATGGCGGTGGGGCGACTACAGCTCGATGAGCCTGGATCCCACAGATGACTGCACCTTCTGGTACACGCAGGAGTACTACGCGACGATCAGCCCTCTTTCCTGGCAGACGCGGATCGGATCGTTCAGGTTCGACTCCTGCAAGAGCTGTCCCCTGGTGGGGCTCCCGTCGCTCACCATCCAGCGCGAGGCGCCAGGCGTGAAGCTCTCGTGGACACCCGCAGCCAATGCCTCCGTGTACGACGTCGTTGAGGGGAAGCTCCTGGCCCTCCGGAACTCCGGGGGAGACTTCACGGCCTCCACCTCTTCCTGCCTCGCCGATGACCTCGCCGTCTCTTTCCTCCACGTGCACGAGCCGGATCCCGCGCCCGGGGATGGACTCTGGTACCTCGTCCGGGGAGAGAGGAACGGCTGCCGCGGCACGTTCGACGAGCCGGGGGGATCCCAGGTCGGGCTCCGGGACGGCGAGATCGGCGCCGCCGCAGCATCCTGTCCGTAGGCATCGCGGCCAAATCGCCCGTAGTGCTCGGCAGTACCCGGTCTCTTGGCAGGAGTACAATGTCCCATGTAAAACCTGAGAACAGAGCTGGCAGGAGGAGGCATGCCATGGCAGAGACGATCCGTCACGTCGATTACTACTACGTCCAGGTGTCCGACAAGCCCGGCGAGGGCTCCCGCATTCTTTCGGAGCTGAAGCATGCGGGTGTCAATCTGCTGGCTCAATGCGGCTTCCCCGCGGGCAGAGGCAAGACCCAGCTCGATTTCGTTCCGGAAGATTCCGAAGCCTTCCGCAAGACCGCAAAGAAGCTCGGACTGAAGCTCAGCGATCGCAAGCGTGCATTCCTGGTCCAAGGCGATGATCGCATCGGCGCCGTGGCGGACGTGCTGGAGAGGCTCGCGAGCCAGAAGATCAATGTCATCGCGGCCCAGGCGGTGTCCGCCGGGTCAGGACGCTGGGGGATGATCGTGTGGGTGAGCCCTGGGGACTTCAAGCGTGCCGGCAGGAGCCTAGGGGTCTAGCGAAGCGGCCAGACATGGAAGGAACTTGGCGTATCCACGGCCCTGAGCGACGATGCGCCGTGGTGCCTCTTGCGGCGCGGACGTCTCCGGCCGCGCCCTCAGTGAAAAAGTCAGGTTCAGTTGCAGGTAGAAACGGCAGGTAGAAACAGACGACGACGAAGATATCTTGTGGCTTGTCGCCGCACACGTTCGTGCGCGAGGCGGTGTCGCTGATCACCCCCCCTCTCGAGCGTGTCCGGCGGGTCGAGCGCGCCGGGTTTAGTGGCAGCCGGGAGTCTTGATCGGCGCTGTCGCCTCGATCTGCAGCCCGGTGCTGGTCACGGCCACGAGACTGACGCTTTTGTCGCCGCACCGTATCCCTGTGGCCTGCGTGCGGAAGTGCAGGAGAAGGTCGGCAAGACCGTCTCCGTTCACGTCCACGAGATGCGTCTTCACCGCCTGAGCACCGACCGGGCCGAATCTCACAGAGGCGGGATCGACCGAGCGGGCGTCGAAGTCGGGCGAGGAGCGGAGGGTCACGGCGATGACACCGTGACTGCGGGGATTGATGGCGCGGCGCACCTTGATCTTGGCGATGAGGTCGATCTGCCCCCGGATCTCGCCGTTGGGATTCGCGATCGTATGGACATCCACATAGGTCGTGCCCGCAAGCATCATGGAGATGGCGTCAGCAAAGGTGCTCACGCCAGCTTGGGGAGTGAGGTTGGCTTCCGTCAGGACGCCCGACAGCGGGCTCGTGAAGGTCGTGGGGGAGAGCGTGAAGATCGCGGGGCCGGCCACACCCACGGCGCCGACGTGGATCTCCGCTGCCGTGATGTTTGCCGGATCGATGCCTTCAACGGTCAGATCGAAGTCGATCTCGGTCCTTGCGTCGTTCACAGTGAACGTTGCGCTTCCCGTGCCAGTGGTCGTGACCGGAGTAGGGGCCACTTGAGACCCGTCCAGGTGAGCGATGAACCTCAGTTCATTTGCAAAGCTGGGCGAGGCGATGGCAAGACTCGTCAACGCGATGAAAGCCGCCAGAACCTTGAAATGGTTTCTCATGGCCTGTCCTCAGTTCTCGTATCCGGCTTCTTGTAAACGGCACCGACTAGGCGAGAAGAAGTGATCATAGTGATCATACGGATCCGCCACTAAATCCGCAAGGAAGAGCAGCTCGTCTCATGCACTTGCCTCCACGGCTCGGTCCCCCGAACACGATCTCAAGGGTGCCGAGAACCGATCCAAAACGAAACCGACCAGGTGCCGTGGTTGCAATATTGAAATCCGCTGGTGCGGCTCGAGAGTCATTGGGAGTCGGGAATGGCGAGGAGCGGGAACGCGAATCGTAGGATCGCCGGGTCTGGTTTACTCGGCGGAGAGGTGAACTTTCGAGCGCGAACAAAAAGAAAGGGGGCGCCTCTCACGGGAGGGACGCCCCTATTCCGAGAATGAGGCGAGCTGACTGCTCTAGCCTGCCGGCGGGGTTGCCGGCTTGATCGCTGTAACTCCCTGATGCTCGCCCTTCTCGTTGTCCTGGCAGGTTAGCGTGAACTTCTGGCCTGCCTTGACGTTCTTGAGCTGCTGGATCGCCTTTCCAAGAACAGGAGCCGTTTTTGTCTCACCATTCTCGTCCTTGATGGTGATCGTCTTGGCCTTGGCGTCGAAAGAGACGACCTCGACCGTCATCTCATGGGTTTTCCCCATGGCCTTCGCTGGTTCTCCCGCCTTGGCAGGCGCCTGGGTCTCGCCGGCGAAGACCACACCAACTGCAAGAGCCACCGCCACTACCAGTGCAAGCATTCTCATAGGACCCTCCGAGGTTAGGTGTTCCTCTGCACCATACATCATCAGGGCTCGCCTGTCGAGAATCCGAACAGAACCCACAGAACCCCCTCCCACGGTCCACAGGTCCCAGGGTTCCGGGTCCGGACGAGCCCCGGATTTCCCGAGAGCGATCATCCCCTGAACACCCTTGACATCCCAGGCCTGTTCGGTCGGCGGATGCATGATTGCCATGCACCTGCGGACCCTTTCTCCAAGTTGCCCTTTCGGGGTCGGGGGCCTAAGTTCGCTCATAGGTCGAGAGGGGGAGGAGGCAGCATGAGCAGATCGAAAGCCGCAGCTCTGATCGTCACAGGCATCGTCTTCGCCTGCGCCATCGGCGCGATGCCCGCTTCAGCAGAGGCTTCCTTCGATTTCTTCTACTCGAACCTGAGCCCTCACGGGCGATGGCTCGTTTCGGGCAGCTACGGGAAGGTGTGGCAGCCCAGCGACTACCAGCCAGGATGGGACCCCTACTACGACGGTCATTGGGAATACACGGATGTCGGATACACCTGGGTGTCGGATTATCCGTGGGGCGCCGTCCCGTACCACTATGGGACATGGGCACGGGATCCGGGATACGGCTGGGTCTGGGTCCCCGGATACACGTGGGCCCCTGCCTGGGTCGTCTTCCGGACGGGCCCAGACTACATCGGCTGGGCCCCCGTCACGCCGAGCTTCTCGGTCGGGGTGTCGTTCGGCATCGGCGATTACGACCAAGGGCACTTCGTCTTCGTTCCCTCTCGCCAGTTCTTCGCACCCAGGGTACGGACCTTCGTGGTGCCTCCCTCCAGAACGACGGTGATCGTGAACCGGACCAAGATCATCAACAACAACATCCGGATCGAGAACAACATCGTCGTCAACAGGGGTCCCAGCATCGCCGAGATGCGGCGGGTCACGGGGCGGCCGCTTCATGCCGTGCCGTTGGAGAAAGTGCGTGGTCTCGGGCCCGCCGTGAGGAGGGAGGAGATCAGGGTGGATGCGAGACAGGCCAGACACGGACTCCGTGCCGCTGAGCCTGTCAAGGACAGGGGCAGGGTCGCGCGGGAAGGGGCACGCAGTGAAAGCCGCATCGGCGACAGGGACGCCGAGCCGAGAGCCGAGGCGGGCTCTGGCCGGCGGAGCGCCGTTCAGGATCAGAGCGGTTCGAGCGCATCTCACCTGGACGCCCGGGGCAAGGCGCGCCGGGAGGACTCGCACCCGGCTCACGAAGGGGCTTTCGATCCCGACGCCAGCCGCGCTCCCGAACGGCGCAAAGATATCAAAGCGGGCCGCGCGGGCAACCCGCCAGAGGCCAGCCGACCAGGCGATCCTGTCCGGCGACCACAGGATAGGGAGAAAGGAAACAAGCCGCGCGGTGGAAAGAAGGAAACCGAGAAAGCTCAGCCTGAGACGGCAGGCCGCTAGCCAGCCGGCACTATTCACGAGAGGCGAGACGGCGCGGTCGTATCGCGTCGAGAATGATCTCCTCGACCTTGGCCCATACTGCCGGATCTTCGTTCACCTTCGCGTGAGCCACCCGGAGGAGCTTCTTGTACCAGGGCACGAGCGACAGGTCGATCTTCTTTCCCCGGTAGTCGAAGAGAAAGTTCCCGATGATGGTGGTCCTCGCCGGATCCTCGGCGCGGATGACCGGCTCCCCCCGGACCAGCAAGCCTTCTTTCTGGTAGAGGTTCGCCGCGGCCGCGACATTGGACGGGATGGTGGCGTCGTTCCTCCCGACGCTGTCCACCTGGACCGTCAGCAGGACCGGCACGCCCATCGCGTCCAACTTCCGCGCCAACCTGATCGCGGATGCTCCACCAAAGCTCATGCCGTAAAGGACGAGGCGTACGGAGCGGCGCTCCTGCTCGTCGAGGGTCCCATCGCCGTCGCGGTCGAAAGCATTGCGGATCAGATCCAGCGCCAGGCGGCGCTTGTTGCTCTCGAGGGTTTCGACGTGCACACCCGCGAGGTGCAGGGAGCGAAGCTTCAGCGCGACCTTCCTGACCCCCTGGGTCTCGTTGTTCCAGGCCTCGAGCCCCCCGAGGAACCCGAGCACAAGGCACTCGCCCTCCGCCAGAGGCGTCGGCGTGATGAGGTCCTCGTATTGCTGGCCCGAGAAGGCTGAAACAGGAGGGAGAAGCAAGGAGAACAGAGGGAACACGCGTAAGATGGCCCACGAGAATCCGTGATTGCTCCGGATCTTGTCTCCGTGCGCCATGGAAGCTCGCCGACACTGAACGGCACGGAAGATACACCACCTCGCCGCTGCCCGGGAAGCGAGACTTGCTCCTCAAGGCGACCGCCATCGCGTGTGCGTATCAGGCCGCCACTTACAATGCGGCGTACGTAGCGCTGGCGGAGCCTATCGGGTCCCTTCTTCTCGCAGCCGGCGATGTCATGCTCGAGAAGAAGATGATGGGGGGACGGCGGGCGTGATCTTCGCGCGCGTCTTCCTCGTTGTCGCCGTCGTCATCTGGGGCTGGACCTTCATCGCGACGAAGGTCTGCCTGCGCTACCTGAGCCCAGCCGAGCTGCTGTCGCTGCGCTTCCAGATCGCCCTCCCCGTCCTTCTGGCGATGATCCTCGCCCGGGGGACCCGCCTTTCCCTCCGGCGCGATGCGGGACGCACGCTGCTGGGCTCGGCGCTCATCACGCTCCACTTTCTGGTCCAGATCACGGGCCTGCGCTACACCTCGGCGACGCACACCAGCTGGATCATCGCGGTCACCCCTCTCGTGATCGCGCTGCTCGCCCGGACGCTCCTCGGAGAGCGGATCGGCTGGGCGACGGCGTCGGGGATGGGGGTCGCGACCCTCGGGATCCTGCTGCTCGTCTCCGGCGGGCGCCCCTCAGCGCTGACGGCTCCCTCCTCGGTGGGGGACTGGCTCGTGCTGGCCTCGGCGCACACCTGGGCGCTCTACACGATCGCGACGCGCGACCTTGCCCGCCGGCAGGACTCGCTCGCCGTCACCTTCCTGATCCTGCTGCCGGCGACCGTCGTCTCGGTTCCCGCAATGGCTGTGGAGTTCGACTGGTCGAGGCTCGCGCGACTGCCGCTCGAGGCGGTCATGGCCCTGCTGTTTCTGGGGGTGCTCGGGATGGCGCTCGCCCAGTGGTTCTGGCAGGAGGGGATCGCCCGCGCGGGCGCGGCGCGCGCGGGAATCTTCCTCTACCTCGAACCCGTCGCCACGATGGCCCTCGCCGTGCCGTACCTCGGAGAGAGGCCGTCCGCCGCGACGCTGGCGGGCGGCCTCCTTGTGCTGGGAGGGGTCTGGCTCGCGCAGCGGCGCCGGAACGCCGGGGGAGGGGGGGAGCGCCGGCCGGCGGACAGGGCGGACTGACACTGGACGCGCGGCGGGCGCTTCTTCGCCGTTCTCAGTCGGCCGGGTGGACGTCCGCGCAGGCCAGCAGCGACAGGTCGTCCGCGTTGCGGACCGAGATCGAGTTCACCTCGTCGAGATCGTCGTCGATCCGCCCCACGACGTGACCGACCGTCCCGTCCGGGGTGTAGGTTCCGCCGACGATCCCCATGTCAAGGGCGTCGAAGCCGCAGTCGTGGTTGGAGTAGTACAGGGACACGTAGGTCCCCCCAGCATTCAGGCCGCTCGCCACGATGCTGATCAAAGTGCCCCCCTGGGGAAGCTGGACCAGGTTGACCTGCCCGCCGACGCTCGAGCCCTCGACGGGGACGAGTTCGCCCCGGGCGTGATGCTCCTCCACCTCCCCCGACGCGGAAACCCCGGCAAGGGCGAGGACGGTCAGGACGGCGATGCCGTGGAGTACGAAATGGAGCTTTCTGGTTCGCATGGCTCTCCTCCGAACGAAATAGTTTCCTTACCTGTATTACGAAGCCTTCGCCCTCACCGGAGCGGAGCTGGGAACGGTTTCCGCAAACACTGAAACCGATGCCCTCCCCGGAACACGGGGGAGATAGATCGTCTTGAGATGGTCCGGCCTGAGCTAGAAGAAACGGGGGAAGCCAAGAAGGAGGCCAACGACTGCGGCGGCGAGAGAATCGCGAGTCATGGCTTGGCCTCGGCCTTCTTCGCGCGCAGGCTCAGGAGCGCTTCGTTGAGACTCCCCGATCGGTACCCGCGGAGGTCCACAGCGACGTGGACGAACCCGATCTCGGCGAAGCGGGCCGCGATCGCCTCCGCGCGCCCCTCCTCCCATAGGTGCGCCATCTCCGCACGAGCCACCTCGAGTCGCGCGAGGTCGCCGTGGTGTCGGACCCGGAAGATGCGGAAGCCGAGGCTTCGCACGAACGCCTCCGCTCGGTCCACCTGGCGGAGCTTTTCCGCCGTAATGGTGGTGCCGTACGGAAAGCGCGACGACAGGCAGGCCATCGCCGGCTTGTCCCAGGTCGGGAGTCCGACGGCCCGCGAGAGCTCGCGGATCTCGGCCTTCCCGAGGCCCGCGTCGATGAGGGGGGCCTTGACACCCCGCTGCCGCGCGGAGAGCATCCCCGGCCGGTGATCTCCCAGATCGTCCACCGTCGCACCGTAGACGAGGTGGCGAAGCCCCTCGGAAGCGGCGATCGAACCGAGGCGGGCGAAAAGCTCCTCCTTGCAGAAGAAACAGCGGTTCGGCGGGTTGGCGGCGTAGGCGGGGTTGTCCAGCTCGCGCGTCTCGATCACGAGGTGCCGCAGGCCGATCCGCTCCGCGAGCCGCCGTGCCTCGTCGAGTTCTCCCTCCGCGTAGCTTTCAGAGATCGCGGTGGCGAGGATCGCCCGGGACCAGCAGCGGGATAGCTCTTCTCAGTAGGAATCACGTTTCTCGCGATGGGTGTGTCCGCTAGAGTGACTTCAGAAACTCCAGCAGCGCGTTCCGGCCATCCGGGGGCAGCGCGTTGAACCTGTCGCGCGCCGCACTGGCCTCCCCTCCGTGCATACGGACAGCCTCCTCGATCGTCTTCGCGCGGCCGTCATGCAGGAACCTGTGCGAGAGCCGCAGGCCCATGAGCGGCTGGGTCCGGAACTCGGAGGGGGAGGCGAGACCAAGGCAGATGTCCGACAGCTCCGGGCCCATATCGTGGAGCAGCAGGTCCGTGTATGCGGCAACCTCCCGGTTGCTCAGGCCCTCCACGGCATGTTCGCCGGTCTTCAGCACCGGCACGTGACAACGATCGCATCTGATCTGCGAGAAGATCTTCCGGCCATGCTTCGCCGCCCCTGTGAGCTCCTGTGACGGGGGGGGCGCGAGAAAGCGCACGAAGTCGATGGTGTCCTCGAGAGCTTTCCGGTCGATCTCCGGGTCCGGGACAAGATCGACCCCCTCGGGAACGGGCTTTCCTCCAATGGTCTCCTCGTCGGGAACGGACGGGTTGGTGATCCCTTGCTCGGCGACGTAGGCTCCTGCGATGAACTCGTCGAGCGTCGGAACGAGCGCCTTGCGCCCGAATCGGCCGAGCCGCCCGTCGTAGTTGCGGTTGGGGCGGCCAGAGATGCCATCTCCGTCCGCGTCGTCGGGGTCGGCCAGAGCCAGGATTTCCTCATCGGGTACGGCGTCGAGGAGGCCGAGCCCGAACAGGGCCGGCGAGGTCCGCGTCCCCTTGGCTGTCGCCCCCGCGGGCACTGGCTCGCTGTCGATCCCGAGCGCGGCTTTCAGCTCGGGAGTCACCTTATGCTGGATGACGGGCCCGCCCTTCTCGATCAGCGGATCGCAGACTCCTCCCCGAGAATAAGCGGCCACATGCAGCTCCGATTCCTCGCCCGAGCCTCCGGAAACCGGATCCTCGTGACACCCGGCGCAGGAGGTCTCATTGAAGAGAGGACCGAGACCCGTCCTGGGCGTGAAGACGCGTTCGAACCCCTTGCGTCCCCTGTCGAACTGATCTCGCTGGTCGCGTTCGAGCCCTTCGATGGGTGCTCCCACCTTCATCGTCGCGGCACAGGCCGCCATGAACGCAAGCCCCGACAGAAGCGCCAGCGCCCCGGGAGGGGGGAGTCTCACAGTCCTTCCTTCTCTTGCGCGGGGAGCACTTCGATGGTTTCCGCCACATTGCGCTCGGCCGCCTTGCGGTAGCGGATGCGAAGAACCTCTCCGGGCTTGAGGTCCTGGAGCTTGGCCGATTCCCCAACCCTCGTGATCTGACACCCCTGGTCCACCTTGAACCTTACCTCGCGAAGCGCGAGGCCGACTGCCGTGATCACGTGGAGCGTGTGAGCCTTTGTATCCACGGCATGGCAGGTCGCGGTCAAGCTGTCGGGCCCCGCGCCGGCTTCTCGCGCGTATCGCGAAGCTGGACCGCTGGCGCAGGATGCGCCGGCGACCAGCACCAGGGAGATGGACGCGACCGTCCAGATCAGTGCGCGGATCCTCGGGCAGCGCGTCATGGCATCCTCCTCACATGGATCAGGAGCCAGCAGAGAAAAAGGTAGCTCTTCACGCCGTGGAACGCCACAGATCAACCCCCGTGATGATGGGTGTGCAGATCCTGGGAATCCTCGACTCCCCCCGCCGGCGGAGGCGTCGTGGGCCGCGGCATCTTCCCATCCTTCGTGGAGAACAGGACGATCACTCCGGCCATCGCGTCCTGCTCCTTGTCCGTCGGGTTCTCGTAGGTCACACGGAGGCGGTAGGTCTCATCGGCTCGGAATGAATACCCCTTGGCATCGACGTAAAAGGGCATATTCTCGAGAACTCCCGACCCGTTCTTCTTGCCGACAGCTTTCCACACCGTCTCGCCCCGGCTGTCATTGATCATCTCGATGGATTTGCCGTAGGGATGGATGTGAACCGCCATCGCGTGGATCGTCCCGTCGTAGGGAAAGGAGAACTTTCTCTCCCGCACGTCCGTCCCCGGTTTGACCATGTAGAGATGGGGGGTCACGACGCTTTCCAAGGTGCCGTAGAGAGGCGTGAGCGGATGGGTCAGCTCGCTGTCGAGAACGTACTCCACGGTGACCCGGTAAGAGGCTCTCACGACGCCCGGGGTCCTGTTGTTGAAAGCCAGGAGGAGCGAGAGGGGCTCGTCCTTGTCGCAGAAGATGCCGAACCCTTCGGGGACTCGAAAGCCCGTGGTGTAACCATCGGACAGCAATCCCCTGAAGGGGACCCCGTCGAATCCCCTGTTCCTCCACTCCTCCGTGAACCAGGTCCAGAGGATCGTGTGGCAGTGCAGATCGTTCTGAAGCGGGCGCCCTTCGGGATCGACAACTTCGGTGCTGTAGCTGAGAACCCAGGACCGATCGGGAAAGGTCATCGGGACTCGACCCCCGGGCACCTGCATCAGACCACCGGCCTCGAGGTCGTAGGGGCCGAAGACCTTCACGGATTTCCGAACTCGCGGCGGATCCTTCCGCTGCTCGTCCTTCTGCTGGGGCTCCCCGGAGCCGCTTCCTGCTGGGGCGATCAACAGCGCCGCTCCGAACGCGATCAGGGCCACTCGGACGGCTTCGCGCAGCAGGAGTTTCACGGCACATTCCCTCCAGGATCCCTCCTAGAATACTCCGACTCCGGAGAGATGCCAGTGGCCGTGACCAAAGGCCCGAAGGCCCGGAGCGGACTGGGCAACCAAGCCCGCGCGTGGTAGGTTCTCTGCTTCCTGAAGGGAGAAGGTTGCGCAGCGCTGAGGCACGTCCGGGCAAAGCGGTTTTCTCGCTCCTTTGCGTGGCCGCTGGCCTGCTGCTCACCATCGCGTGCCGTCAGTCCACCGGGACGGGAGCGGTCCAGGCCGGGACGGCTCCGGGCTCCCAGCCCGCCCCCGCCGGCTCCCCGCTCTTCACGGACATCACCGAGCCGGTCGGACTGGGCCGCACGGCCGAGCGGTGGCCGGACGGGACCTTCTACCTTCCGGAGGTGCAAGGTCCGGGTGTCGCCCTGTTCGACTACGACAACGACGGCGACCTCGACATCCTGCAGATCCGCATGCCTCCTCCCGGCCAGCCCCACGCCCCTTCCTCCAAGCGGCTGTTCCAGCAGCAACCCGACGGAACATTCCTCGACGTGACGGAGCGCTCCGGCATCCGCGATACGGGATACGGCCAGGGTGTGGCGATTGGCGACATCGACAACGACGGGGACCTGGACGTTTACTTCGCGAACCTGGGACCCGACGCCTTCTACATCAACAACGGCGACGGCACCTTCACGGAAGCGACCAGGGCGGCCGGGTTTTCCGGAGATCTCTGGAGCAACACCGCCGCCTTCTGCGACTACGACCGCGACGGCTACCTCGACCTTTTCGTCGTCCACTACCTCCAGTACGACCCCAACCATCCCTGCTTCAACTACGCCGGAAAGAGAGAGTACTGCGGGCCGCAGAACTTCAGGGGGGTCCCCGACACGCTCTACCGGAACAACGGCAACGGCACGTTCACGGATGTCACCGCGAAGGCCGGCATCACCTACCCGCGCGACGGGGAGAAGGCGAAGGGGATGGGCGTCATCTGTGCGGACCTCACGGGCGACGGCTGGCCCGACATTTACGTGACCAACGACAGCGAGCCCAATCTTCTCTGGGTCAACCAGCGCGACGGAACATTCAGAGAGGAAGGGATCCTCCGGGGCCTGGCCGTCAACCGCAACGGCGTTCCGGAATCGAGCATGGGGCTGGCCGTGGGGGACGTGAATGGCGACGGCTATCTCGACATCTTCATGACGCACCTGTGGGAGCAGAACAATAGGCTCTGCAGAGGCGGGCCCGGAGGGCTGTTCAACGACAGCACGCTGGAGTCGGGGATGGTCAACGACGATCTGCTTTTCACCGGCTTCGGCTGCGGATTCTTCGACTACGACAACGACGGCGACCTCGACATCGCCGTCGTCAACGGTGCGGTGAAGCGGCGGCCGGTTCTCGACGGCGCGGCCATGGGAGCGTTCTGGAACCAGTACGCCGAGCCCAACTTCCTCTTCGAGAACGATGGCGCCGGTATCTTCCACAACGCCGGCGCGCGCGCCGGGCCGTTCGCCTCGAGACTCGAGATCGGCCGCGGGCTCGCGTTCGGGGACATCGACCGGGACGGAGACGAGGACATGGTCGTCTCGAACGGGGACAACTCCCTGCGAGTGTTCCGCAACGACGCTCCGAAACCAGGCAGTCACTGGCTTCGCGTGCGGGCGATGACGGGCCGGAGGGATGCTCTCGGCGCGCAGCTCACAGTCAGCGCGGGCGGGAAAAAACGGATCGGGCTGGTCCTGGCATCCTACAGCTACCAGAGCAGCAGCGAGCCCGTGGCCCATTTCGGCCTCGGGGAGGTCGATCGCGTCGATGGAATCGACATCCTGTGGCCCGATGGCCGCCGGGAGGAGTTCCAGTCCCCAGGGGTGGATCGGGAGATCGTTCTCCGGGAGGGAACCGGCAAGCCGATATGAGAAGACGGCGGCGAGCGCTGCTCGCTCCAGGCGTCCTGTTCCTGATCGCCTTCGCCATCCACGGGTGCGCGGGCGGCAGGGGCAGCATTCCCCGCCCGGATCTCCGGGACGCGTCGCCCGAGGTTGTCCGGGCAGTCCAGGCGGACCAGGACGGCGTCGTCCGGGCCCCTCGCTCCGCTCAGGCCTGGGGCAAGCTGGGCGATCGATACAGGAGCCACCGGTGGATGGCCGAAGCCGAGGAGTGTTATCTCCGAGCGGCTGCGATCGAGCCCCGAGAGTTCCTCTGGCCGTACCTCGCGGGCATCAACCGGAGCCTGACCGATCCGAAAAAGGCGGCAGAGTTCCTCGCGAGCGCCCTGAAGCTCGACGACTCCTATGCGCCCGCGCATGTCCACTACGCCCGCGCGCTGATGCGGCTGGGACGGCAGGACGAGGCGAGGGGCCACTTCGAACGGGCAAGCCTGCTGGATCCGAACGGCTCGCACGCGGAGCTGGGGCTCGGCCAGATCGCCCTTGCCTCGGGCGACTACGCCTCCGCCCGCCAGCACCTCGAGCTGGCCCTCCAGCGCAATCCCCGGCACGCCGAAGCCCACCTGGCCTTGGCCAAGGTCCTCATGGCTCAAGGCGAGGCCGGGCAGGCCCGCGAGCACGCAGATGCCGTCCGGGAGCTGCCGAACGAGACCCCGATGGACGATCCGCGTTCCGCGCGGTTCGTCGAGCCGGCCGGCGCGCAGGCGCACATGGAGGTGGCTCAGCAGCTCTGGAAGCTCGACAAACTGGACGAGGCCGCCGAGCAGTACCGTCAGGCCATCCAGTCCGATCCCAACCTCGCCCTGGCGCATTTCAACCTGGGAACGCTCCTCGCGAAGCAGGGAAAGCTCGAAGAGGCCGAGGCGTCCCTGCGGCAGGCGGTGCAGCTCGACCCCGACGATGAAGAAGCGCAGCGAGGCCTGGCCTCTGTCCTATACCTCAGGGGAAAGATGGATGAGGCGGCAGAGCACCTGCGGACCGCGCTGAACAGAAAACCCGCCGACACGGAGCTTCGATACAACCTCGGGACCATGCTGGCCATGCGGGGCGATCTTCCCGGCGCCATCGAACAGCTCTCGGAAGTCGTCCGGCTCCGGCCGGACCACGCCGAGGCACGAGTGAACCTGGCCGCGGCTCTTGCGAAGCAGGGAAAGACCGACCAGGCGGTGGCTCAATACCGCGAAGCGCTCCAGCGCCAGCCGGATCACGCAAGAGCACACAAGGGCCTGGCGGATCTGCTTCTCGAACAGGGCGACACCAGAAAGGCGGTCGCGGAGTACCGCGAGGCGATGCGCCTGAAGCCCGACTGGCCCGAGCCGGCACGCCGCTTGGCCTGGGTCCTGGCGACCGACGAGAACCCGAAGTACCGCGACGCGGGGGAAGCCGTGAGGCTGGCGGAGCAGGCCTGTGCGGCGACCTCGA
>QHYA01000286.1 GCA_003223995.1 Acidobacteriota bacterium
GGGTTCAAGCCCAACGGAACCGCGTGCAGTGACTCCAACGCGTGCACCACGAACGACACGTGCCAGGCTGGAGCCTGCGTGGGCGGCGCACCGCCGACCTGCGACGACGGCAACGTCTGCACGATTGACAGTTGCAACCCGCAGACGGGATGCTCCCACACGAATCAACCGAACGGCACGACCTGCGACGACGGCCACTCCTGCACTCAGGGAGACTCCTGCCAGAACGGCACCTGCACGGGCACCAACAC
Organism: Acidobacteriota bacterium; assembly: GCA_003223995.1. GTDB lineage: Bacteria > Acidobacteriota > Polarisedimenticolia > QHYA01 > QHYA01 > QHYA01. The sequence goes on from QHYA01000286.1 coordinate 252, forward strand.
CTGCACGACCCAGATCGCCCCGACGGGCACCACCTGCAGTCAATTCGAAAGCGGCACTGCCCAGGATCTGACGCAGGCGCTGTACACGGTCAAGGCCAACAAGGTCAACAGCGTGGCCCCGGGGGTGTTCTTCTACTACAGCCAGATCACCGCACCCTCCGCGAGCTTCACGATCACCGTCCCGCAGAGCAACAACCATAGCTCGACGCCGTGGCCTCCGATCGCGCTCCAGAACGGGCAGGCGATTCTGTATGATTCCAGCTGCAACAAGAGTCCGGCGCAGGGTGCGACGAGCTACGACTCGGCGACGGGGACCGTGACGATCCAGGTGAACGGGGCAACACCGGGCGCCGCCATGGTCATCGGGAACAAGTACGACACGACCAGCGTGGTAGGCGCAAACGGGAGCGGAAAGCCGACGGTGAGGTACACGTATCAGACGAAGGTCGACGGCACGGTGACCGCGTCGGATTTCATCGACCTCGTGCCGAAGAAGTAAGTGATGAGACGCAGCTTTCTGCAATGAGTGATGTCGAGCCGGCCGCCCTCTCGTGGGCGGCCGGTTCGACGACGCAGCGAGCGTCGCCGCGAAAAGCCCGCCCGGTCGTCTCCGGAGGACTTTCACCTCCAAGTCAGTGACCATGCTGAGCACACACGCTGGCGATCAGCGGCGACGCGCAGCGTCGACCGCTGCATCGCCTTGTTGGGCAGCTTTCTCGGCCAAGCGCTGCAGAATCGGATCCGAGTACCGATGCGCCCGGAGCCATTGGGCCAGCTCGTCGTGCTTCATGTCGGCGATCTCTGCGCTGAGCCTGTCCCGAGCTTGGCGCATGCTCTGGACGCAATCGAACGCCTTAGAAGAGGGCTTATTCATCGCCAGGAACCTCCCGAGGAGTTCGAATCTCCAGAAGGGGGTACCCCTTCTTGAGGTTGACGGCGTTATACGCATGGGCCCCGCACGAATGCATCAAGCAAGCGGCGGGAAGAGTTACGGAACTCGTCATCTTCGCAGCCACCCAGGACCGACGTGTCGGTGTAAATCCGAGGCTTCATGGTCGCATTCTACTCGCCTGGCGGGTCAGTTCTTGGTGGCGGAACCTGCCCCCGAACCTGAAGCGGGATGCGGTTCCTTCGCGTCCCCGCCGGTTCCTTGAGCGCCTGGAGACGAAGCCCCGGCGCGGCGGTGCCTCCTTCCCCCCCGTCTTCTCCTCCGCCGCTTGCCGGTGGATCGCTCCTTTGAAGCCGGAGTCTCGCCCTCCAGTGCCGTGCCTCCTTCGCTGGTCGCTTCCGCCACCCGCGGCGTGCCGGCTGTCTGCCCCCTCGCCGGCCCGGGCTTGCCGTCCCTACGCAGGGTCTCCTGAGACAGAGGCCTGATGGTGTGATCGCGATGGCCGCCACGAGGCCGGCCGCGAAAAGGAGCGCCGCCAGGAGACGGGAGAGAGCCGGCACTGGCATCCGGAGCCAGCACGGTGCCGTAAACGAGGGCGACGTCCTCCTCGGTCAGGTCCGGTCGGTCAGCCGCCTCGTCCGCGAAGGGACTCGCCGGAGCAAGCGCGGCAGGAGCCCCCCGACCAGCGGCCGCTCTGCCCGCTGAGACTTCCCTCTCGCCAGGGTCGCGCCTCCCGCCCCGCCGCCGGCGCCCTCGCCGCGGCGCGCGCTCCGCCTCCCGCCCCTCCCCGGCGACCGCGCCCACTCCCCGCTGCGCTGCTACAGAGGCGATGCGCTCTCGCCACCGGCGAAGCTCGTCCTTGTGCTGTCCCGTGGCGCTGCAAAGGATCTCGAACAGGTCGAAAGCTTCGGGAAAGAAAGGTCGCGAGATGAGGACAGACACAGAAAACCTCCGCCCGCGCCGGCCACCCACGAAACGCCTCTGAGCGATGAGGATCTGGCGGACCCGGTCCCGGTCCCGTCTGGAGATATTGAGGCGCTGTTCGATCGGGGAGAGGGCCGCGTCGAGGGCGGCGGCAAGATCCGCTCCTCCAAGCCCAGTGTCCTGATGGTGCGGAGATTCCGGCGCATCCGCTGGAAGGGAGTCGATCAGAAAGGGGACGCGCGGGCAGAAGAGGGCGGCAAACAGCGTCGGGTTCGAGAACTCAGTCCCTCTCGCGATCGCTTGATCGATCGCATGGAGAGTTTTCCAGAAGACCTCCCCGTCCTGTTGGGGCGTCCCCGGCTTCTCCCCGTGGCCGGCCATCTGCCTCGGGCGACTCTCGGAAATGGCATCGGCGCGGATCGCCCTGAGCGTGGCCTCTTCTATCCGGAAACCGAGACGCCCCGCCAGCCGCAGCGCGCGAAGGACGCGGATCGGATCCTCGCGGAGCCGGATGTCCGGATCGCCGATGGTCCTCAGGATCCCCGCATCGAGGTCCGCCAGCCCCCCCACGTAGTCGATCACGTTTCCCTTGTCCACGTCGTAGAACAGGGCGTTGATCGTGAAATCGCGCCGCAAAGCGTCGGTCTCGGGGGTACCGAAGACGTTGTCCGAGCGGATCAGGAGATCTCCTTCTCCGGCCGATTCGTCGGCAAGGACGTTGGCGCGAAACGTTGCGACCTCGATGATCTTGTCCCGGAAGAAGATGTGGGCGAGACGGAACCTCCGGCCTATGATCCGGCAGTTGCGAAAGAGTTTCTTGATGTCCTGAGGAAGGGCCGATGTGCCGACGTCGAAGTCCTTCGGGGTGCGGTGCAGCAGCAGGTCGCGCACGCCGCCCCCCACCAGATAGGCCGAGTGTCCGAAACGGGTCAGCCGGTGGATGATCTTCACCACGTCGGGGTCGATCAGGTTCTTCGCGATCGGCCGGTGGACGGTCTCCGGACCGGCGCGGACGACGTCCGGGGCGGTCTTGACGGGCAGCGGAGGCAGCGGCGGCAGGCGGGCATGCTCGGTCTTCTGCCTCTGCCCGAAGAGCTTGAATATGTACTTGAGCACCATGAATCAGCTTTCCTCTTTCAGGGCCTGGCGGGCCGCTGTTTCCAATCGCGCCAGGTCCGATTCTCTGTTGTAAATATGCGGTGAAATGCGGATCGCGCCTTCCCGCAGGGCGGTGACGACGCCCGATGCGCTGAGGGAGCGAAAGACCGCTGGCGTGCGCCGGCCTGCCGTGGCGACCACGATCTGTGATCGGAGCGGTGGACCTGCGGGAGAGATGACCTCCAGTCCTGCCCGCGAGGCTGCTTCTCTCGCTGTTTCCGCCAGGGCCATCAGGCGCCGCTCGATCCGAGCGGCTCCGAGCGAGAGGAGCAAGTCCAGCGACTCGAGCCACGCCGAGAAAAGGACGTAGGATGGCGTGCCGGCCTCCAGACGCGTCGCGTCCGCGGGCGGTTCCTTCGGGATCGACAGGAGGTTGCGGAAGCCCTGCTTTTCAGCGAGGTTCATCCATCCTGCGTTGTAGGGGTGGATGACGTCCAGCCAGCGCTTCGAAACATACAAGAAGCCCGTTCCCGGCGGTCCCAGCAGCCATTTGTGGCCGGGGCAGGCGAGGACGTCTATTCCGGCGGCCTTCACGTCGATCGACAGGGCGCCCACGCCCTGGGCTCCATCGAGCACGAAGATGGCGCCGAGCCGGCGGCACAGATCGGCGATCTCCTCGATTTCCGCCTTCACGCCGCTGGCGAAACCGACCCAGTCGATGGCGACCACAGCGGTCCGCGGGCCGGCCGCGTTGCGCACTGCCTGCAGCGGCGACTCGCCTTGCCGCAGAGGCCCGCTCTTCACGACCGCTCCGCGCCGCTTCGCTGCGCTCCAGGGGAGGACGTTTGCGGGGAACTGTCCTTCGAGAAGCAGAACCTCCCCTCCCGGCGGGAGTGGCAGTTCCCGGGCGGCGATACCGATGCCTGTGGAGGTCGATCCTGTCAGAGCGATTTCTTCCGTCGAGGCCCCGATCAGCCGTGCGATCCTTTCCCTCAGTGCGGCCGGCAGGTCGAAGTACTGGGCCCGTCCGAGGGACTCGGGCCGCTCCTTCTCCCGCGTCGCCCGGGCGAGGGCCTGTGCGGCGCGCCGCGGGAGAGGGCCTTCGCCAGCCGCGTTGAGGTAACAGAGACCTTCCAGGGCGGGAAAGAGCCCTTCCGGCAGCTCCCCGTCGGATTGGCTCACTTCGGTTTCGGTTCCGGCACGCCGCGAAGAGATAGTTCTTCTCGCGGCAGCGGCGCAGGGGTTCCTGGAACTTGCCTCTCCCGGGCGCGGAATGCTCGACCCGGTGCCAAATGATGTCGCGGCAACTCCCTCCTAACCTCAACGCAAATGATAGCACAAACGCTTGTGGTGGTTTCCCGCGCGCCCCGGCCTCCCTCAAAGCTGCGCCTCGCAGACGGGGGAGTATGATGGAGCCTATCCGACGGGAAAAGCGCAATGCAGGATCTCGTCCTCTCGCTTCGGTCCTCCCTCGCGGAGGAGTCCTCCACGGAAGAGGAGACGCTGAGACTCTATTCGAACGCGGCGTGCATCTACGAGGTCAGACCGCGCGCTGTCGTCTGGCCTCGCGACACCGGGGATGTCGAAGCTCTGCTTGGGGTTTGCCGGCAGTCGGGAGTTCCCCTCACGGCGCGCGGCGCGGGCTCCGGCGTGGCGGGCCACGCTCTCGGGACCGGCGTGATCGCCGATTTCTCCCGCCACATGAACCGGGTGCTGGAGATCAATGCCGAAGAGAACTGGGTCCGGGTCCAGCCCGGTGTTGTGCTCGGGGCGCTCAACGA
>QHYA01000010.1 GCA_003223995.1 Acidobacteriota bacterium
AGACGCTCCCTCTCCCCTGTCCGCGTATTCAACCCCCAGCCGCCCGATTCCACCCTGCCGGAGTAGACCCGCAGGTAATAGAGGTCCGCCGCGGGAGAAGCCGTCACCTTGAAGATCAGGGCCGAGACCGGTTCCTTGGGGTCGGGGCGACGTGTGAGCGGCTTGCCCGAGCGGGGTTCGTGCCCAATCGCGGGAGGGATGTCCAGAGGGGAGGGAAGATAGAGGCAGACAGCGTCGAGCAGCAACTGGATGCCGGTATTGCGCAGGGCCGCACCACAGAGCACGGGCACCACCGCTCCAGCGATCGTCGCCCGGCGGAGAGCCTCGCGCAGTTCCTCCGGGGCGAAGCTCCTCCCTTCGAGGTATTTCTCCGCGATGGAATCCACATGGTCGGCGAGGCACTCGATCAGCCTCGCGCGCGCTTCCCCGCACGGGCCGGCGAGTTCCTGCGGGATCGGGAGCGAATCGAACCGCTCGCCAAGCGACTTCGGTTCCCAGGCCAGCAGCCGCTGCTCGATCAGATCCACAATGCCCGAGAATTCCTCCCCGGCACCGAAGGGCTGCTGCACAACAGCAGGCACCCCCCCGAGCTTCTCCCGGATGTCCCTGACGGCCTGCTCGAAATCGGCTCCGACGCGGTCCATCTTGTTGACAAAGCAGATACGCGGCACCCCGTAGCGGTCCGCCTGGTGCCAGACCGTCTCCGATTGGGGTTCGACCCCCTCGACGGCGTCGAAGACCACCACCGCGCCGTCGAGCACGCGCAGCGACCGCTCCACCTCCGCCGTGAAGTCCACGTGGCCGGGAGTGTCGATCAGGTTGATCTGATAGTCGCGCCAGAGGAACGTGGTGGCCGCGGAGGAGATCGTGATCCCCCGCTCGCGCTCGTCCTCCCTGAAGTCCATGATCGCCTGCCCCTCGTGGACCTCTCCGAGCTTGTGGGTCTTGCCGCTGTAATAGAGAAACCGTTCGGTGACCGTGGTCTTGCCGGCGTCTATGTGCGCGATGATGCCGGTATTGCGGATCTTTTCGATCGGCTTGCGGGCCATCAGAGGACCTCGGGAGCGTCCATGCCGCCCGCAGGCGGGCACCGCCCTGCTAGGCCGTCTTCCTCCTGCCGCCCGCGAAGAGGAACTCGCGACCCACCAGGTAGAGCAACCCCGTGATCACTGCGAAGGGAAGCAGGGCGAGAAAGTCCGAGGTCGGGCCCTGGAAGAAGGGATTGTTCTGCGCCGACCAGTCGGTCAACCTCTTGTCCAGTCCGCCTAGCACACCCGCCATGAAGGCGATGACGATGCCGGCGATCGCGCCTCCCGCGATGTACCCCGAGGCCATGAGGACCCCCGCGCTCCTGTCTCCTTCTGCGGCGATCTCTTCTTCCCTCAGATCGGCGTGCATCAGCTCCTTTCGGCGCCTCCGGTCCACGAGCCAGCGAACGAGTCCGCCGACGAAGATGGGCGACGAGGAGGAGAGGGGCAGGTAGACACCCACTGCGAAAGCGAGCGAGGGTATTCCGGACATTTCGAGGACGACGGCGATCATCACGCCGAAGAGGACGAGTCCCCAGGGGAGCTGCCGGTCCAGGATCCCCTTGATGATGTAGCTCATCAAGGTCGCTTTTGGAGCGTCGAACTTCGTGACGGTCGTCCCGTCGGGTCTCGTCTTGTACGCACCGTTGATCCCGGGATCGACCAGATAGACCGCCTTGCCAGTGGACGCCTCGACGAGGTACTTGCCGGCGGGGCCGCCCGCGTCGTCGCTCTTCTGCCAGACAGCGTATGAATTCTTGTCCGCCTCTCCCTGAGGTCCGGCGAGCCGCTCGGCTCCGATGAAGCTGCCCGCCGGGGCGGCGAGCCCGCCGGGAGCGACCTGCACGATCGGCACGTAGACGGTCGCCGCGTCGTTCAGTTTCAGCAGGATCGGGCCCAGCATGAGAGCCGAGGCGAGGGCGCCAATCAGGATGGAGATCTGCTGGAGGCGCGGCGTGGAGCCGACGAGAAAGCCCGTCTTCAGATCCTGGGAGGTCGTGCCTCCGTTGGATGCCGCGATGCAGACGATGGCCCCGACCGACAGGGCCGTCACGTAGTAGAGCCGCCCCGTCCAGCCGATCGCCAGAAAGATCAGGCACGTCAGCAGCAGCGTCGCGACCGTCATGCCCGAGATCGGGTTCGACGAGGAACCGATCTCCCCCGTCAGCCGCGAGGAGACGGTGACGAAGAGGAACCCGAAGAGGATGATCAGGAGCGCTCCGAGGGCGTTCATGTGGAGCTGGGGCGCGGCGACGATCGCCGCGAGCAGGACGAGGCTGCCGATCAGGACGACCTTCATGGAGAGGTCGTGTTCGGTGCGGTGCGGGTCGGCGACGGCCTCCCTCCTCCCGGCGCCGACGTCCCGGAGCCCCTCCTTCAGCCCGTGCCAGATGGTGGGAAGCGAACGGGCGAGGCTCACGATCCCGCCCGCGGTGACGGCTCCCGCCCCGATGTAGAGGACATAGGCACCGCGGATCTGCGAGGGGCCCATGTCGCGGATCGGAATCGTTCCGGGGGGCAGTACTCCGGGAATGCTCTCTCCGAAGAACTTGATCAGGGGAATGAGAAGGAGGTAGGCCAGGACCCCGCCCGCGCACATCACGGAAGCGATCCTCGGCCCGATGATGTAGCCGACGCCGAGGAGCTCCGGAGAGATCTCGGCCGAGATCGAGCCCGCCCTGTAAGGGGCGCCGAAGATCTTCTCGGGAGTGTCCTTCCATAGCTTGAGCGCGGCCATGGCGGTCTTGTAGGCGAGGCCGATCCCGAAGCCGGTGAAAATGGTGCGGGCGCTCGTGCCCTCTCGCAGGCCCGCGGCCGCGGCCCTCCTGGCCTCGGCCTTCGCGGGCTCGGAGGCCGCCGCCTTCGATTCCTCCGAGGCGCCTGCCTTGAGAACCTCGGCGCATGCTGTCCCTTCGGGATATTTGAGCACGCCGTGCTGGGCGACGATCAGGGCGCGGCGCAGCGGGATCATCATGAGGATGCCGAGCAGACCGCCCAGCACCGAGACGAGCATGACGCGCGCGATCTCGAGGTCGAACCCGAGAATCATGATCGCCGGCATCGTCACGCCGATCCCGAAGGCGATGGATTCCCCTGCGCTTCCCGCCGTCTGAACGATGTTGTTCTCGAGGATCGTCGCGTCCTTCACCCCCAGCTTCGAGGCGAGCCTGAAGAGCGTGATCGAGATGACGGCGACCGGAATCGAGGCGCTGACCGTGAGTCCCACCTTGAGGACGAGGTACAGGGACGACGCACCGAAGATGATCCCGAGGATCGTCCCGAGGATGACTCCACGGGCTGTGAACTCTCGAAGCCTCGTCTCGGGCGCGATGTAGGAATGGAAAGCGGAGGGCCGCGCGTCGTCAACCGCCTGGAGAGCCGGCCGGCTCATGGGCGGGTAATCTACCCTTGCCCCTGCGGAAAAAGCAAACGGGCGCCCCGGCGGAATCGGCCGGATAAACGGTCAACGCCGGGAAAACGGTCAGTCAGTACGCGGGTTTCAGGACGGGGAGCCGGTGGAAGAGTTGGATCTCCTGGAAGCCCGTCCCGGCAAGGGGAGAAGGCTCTCGGGCAAAGCGCACGATCCTTCGATCCGGGCCCCATTGCGAAGGCTGCCTCTCACCGTCAGGGCCGACCCGGGCCCCCGGCGATCGATGATCGCCTCCAGGGCGGCCCGGTCGAAGCTCGCGCGGAATCCTCGGAACAGGTCGCTCGGACGGGCCCGCTTCGGGTCCTCTCCCCACTGCGCCGCCGGCAGCTCATCGTTCGCTCGCAAAGACGGCCCATCAACCTGCTCGAGCCGGAAACCGGGAGGAAGGGTCAGGAGAATCTCGACGCGATCCTCCGTTACCCGGGCCACGTGCACGCTCACCATCAACATACTTCCCTCCATCCCCGAGCGTTACACCCTCCCCCGAGCAACCGGCTGATGCGCCGCAAGTGCTAAGACAGTATAGCAGGGCAGGCGGAGAGAAGAACCAAGAAAGTGAGTGACTGCTCCGACCAACTGATTCGAGCCCCGTGAAGGTAGCAGAAAGGCGTCAGCCCACGGCCCGAACGGGTGCGAAACAACATCCTGATGCGGCGGAAGAGCCCTCCGGAGGACCCGCGACCGAGCGCTTGGCTCCCACGGTCCCGCCCGGCTCACATGAGGTACGAGCCCGAGCCTCCCTCCTCGTCCCCACCCGCTCCCTCCGCCGTCTGGTGACGGCGCCAGTAATCCTCGATCGCCTGCTGGATCTGCGGCTCCTCGGGAACCGGGATGTTGTGGATCGAGCCGATCAGCAGCAGCGCCTGACCCACGCGGGCCACGTCCCTCTGCAGCAGGCGGTGCAGGGGTTCGAAAAGGTCCTGCGCGCCCAGGAGAGAGACCCATTCGGCAGTCTCGCCGACCCCCACGTTCTCGACGAAGTCGTCAAAGTGGTCGAGGATGACCGATAGCGAGGCGCGATCACCATGCTCGACGAGAAGGATCAGCAGGCTGTGCAGAACCTCGTGATCCAGCGTTCCTGCCTCCAGGCGCGCCCGCGTCGGACCGACGATCGCTCCGCCGAGTTTTGCGAGCGCTTTCTCGGCGGCGATGAAGATATAGGAGTTCTCGTCCGAGAGGAAATCAAGCAGCTCGGGAACGTGATCTTCGGCCCTCAGCTCACCGATCGCCTCGAGGGCGATCGCCTTGGGAAAGAAGGGTCCCCGCGCTTCGAGCATACGACGGCACCATTCCAGGATCCGCTCGCGCCTTCGCGCGTGCTCGCCCCCGCCCCCTTCGCCCGTGGCACCGGCGAGGGAAGCGCCACCTGGGCGGGAGGCTTGGGGTGTCTCCGCTGGCCGGGCCGAACGAGCCAGGGCCCTGGGAAGCCGATCCAGGAGGAAGGCCGTCTCCTCGCTGCCCAGAGCCAGCAACGCTTCCGTGTCGTCGCCTGCAAGCGCCACCTCGCGGGCGTAGTTGCGGTAGCGGGCGACCTTGAAGAGGCAAGAGAGCAGCGCGCAGGTTACGCCTTGCTCGAAGACCGGCCCGAGCCTCTCGGCCTCGGCCCTGAACTGGGATGAGGCAAGGGCCGAGGCGATCGCGGAGATCCTCCCTGGCAGGAGATCATCCCCCCCGGCCGCGCGAGCCGAGATGGCGGCCGCGTTGGACTGAACCACCCCAGCAAGCGAGGCGATCGCGCTCTGCAGATCTCCCGAACGGAACACGAGCAACAGGTGCCGCACCACTTCGGGCGTCAGCGCGGGAGGAGGGCCTTCCACCTCGCAGTCGTATCCGGACTCGACGGCCTTGATCGTCTTGGGAAGGTCGATGCGCCCGTCCGGACCGGTCCTCAGACACCACCCGCAATCGTCCGCCTCTATGGAGTCGGTGATCACGCGCAGGAGGTCTGAGCAACGGCCGAGACCCCTCCATTGAAGGGCCCTGGCGAAAGATGCGAACAGGACCGGCAAATCCTCCGACACGTACGACTCCAGCGCTGCTCTGAGCGCGCCGGGCTCGGCCAGCAGCTCCACCCTGCGCTCGACCATCTCCCGCACGACCGCGCGAGCCTCTTCGGTGCCGACCCTTGCTGTCGCCTCTACGATCAGCGGCAGGGAGGCCTCCGTGAGATCCGCCCGGTCCACCGCCGAGCGCGCCAGCGCCAGCACGTCCTTGTGACCGATGCGGGCAAGCGCTTCGAAGGCTCTACCGGGGACGGTCCCTTCCATCTGTCGGTAGGCTCTCAACAGAAGGGGAACGTGCTTCGCGGTCCCGTAGTCTTTGAGGTTCGTCGCGACCAGATCGGGTGTCGTCTCGTGCTCGTCCAGGATCAGAAGGGCTATGACGGAATGGGCCGCCTCAGGATAGCAGCGGACGAGCCTCTCCACTGCCCAGTAGCGGACTTCAGTGTCTTCTGCCCTCGCGTACCAGGCCAGCTTTTCAAAGGACCACAGCAGTTCGGACATGTCCTCTGTTCATCATAGCACCCCCCTGGCGGGACCGGGATGGGGGCCGGAGCGAAGTCCGAAGGCCGTGGTCAGACAGATCCCCGCCCGCGTCGATGAGCCGCCACGCGGCAACCTCAGTCTTCCTTGAGGGATACCTGGACGAGGGAGGCCAGCTCCCCCTTGGCGTGCATCTCACGGATGATGTCGCAGCCCCCGATGAACTTGCCGCCGATGTAGATCTGGGGGATCGTCGGCCAGTTGGAAAAGGTCTTCAGGGCCTGCCATTTTTCCGGGTCGGCAAGGACGTTGATGTCCTTGAATGGGACGTCCAGGGACTTCAGGACCTCCACGGCGGCGGCGGAGAAGCCGCACTGGGGAAAGGCCTTCGTCCCCTTCATGTAGATGATCACCCTGTTCTCGCTGACTTCCCGCTGAATCTCCTCCATGATCGATCGCGCCATCTCGAGCCTTCCTCCCTCAGGGGACCTCGGGGAGAATCGTCTTCAACGCGAGGGCGTGAAGCTCTCCCCCGAGAACGTCCTTCAGCGGTCCGTAGACCATGCGGTGCTGCTCGACGAGAGGCTTGCCGGCGAACATCCCGGAGACGACCGTCACCTCGTAGTGATCGCCCCCGCCCGTCAGGTCCCGAACAGTGACGGCGCTGCCCGGAAGAGCCGCCTCGATGCGCCTGCGAATCTCACCCGAGTCGATCACCTCTGCCTCCTCGACTTCAGAGGTCAGTTTATCATACCGCCTGGGTCCGCAGAGAACGGCTGCTCCACCGGACCTCGGCGTCCCTGCCCCGGTTGAGCACCCCTAGTTCCCGCAGAGGCTCCTGTCGATGTACCGGTTCAGACGCTCACGCATCGCCTCGGGGAGCGAGGTGAACTCCAGACCCATGGAGTAGGTTTCGTCCGCAAGCGCCCTCAGGCGCTTGACCACCGCCTGCGCCTGGATCTCCTGCTTCTCACCGGGGAGCACGAAGCGCAGGCTCAAGGAGACGCCCACCTCGTAGCGCCGGTTCGCCTCCAGGCACATTCCCGCCTCCGAGAGATCGACGCCCTTGCCCAGCGTCTCCCTGCCCCTGGCGGATCCATGGACGGAGAAAAAGACGGTCAAGCGAACCGATTTCCTTTCCGGGACGCGCAGGATCTGGGCGACGGCGTGCAGCAACGCCTGCTTGCCGTCCGATTTCGGTACGTAGGAATTGACGCCGGACGCCGCGCAAGCCCTCCGAATCCTCTCGGGGTCCTGGGAGCTCGTGATGACGACAGGCACGCCGTCGGTTGCCGTGATGACCTGGAAGCCGCTGCGCTGGAAGAAGGTCTTCTCGAGCTCGAGCTCGAGCAGAACGTCGTCGGCGAGAAGGACCTTATGATGGCGGGCTCTCATGGGCTGCACTGGCGAGGCGAGAGGTAATATGGCGGCGGGCGGCTGATCGCGCAACCGGGTAGAATGTTTGCGTGAAGGACGAGATCGCTCCGGGTTTTCTGATCGCCGTCCCCCAGCTCCTCGACAGGAACTTCTTCCGTTCGGTCGTGTTTCTGATCGAACATCACGAAGAGGGGGCGTTCGGTGTCGTCATCAATCGCCCCTCGGAGGTGAAGGTCCAGGAGCTGCTGGACAACCTCGGCCTAAAGTTTTCCACGACCGATGCCGAGGCCCGCGTGATGATCGGAGGTCCTGTTCAGCCCGATCGCTGCCTGGTCTTTCATACCGAGGGGTGCGGCCCCGGGGACTCCCGGGCGCTGACCGACTCGATCTTCGTCTCCAGCACACCGAACTCCCTGGAGCGTCTCTACTCCCGGCCCAACCCGCATGCGGTGTGGTTCGCCGGCTACTCCGGCTGGGGACCCGGCCAGCTCGAGAAGGAGATCGGGGAGGGGGCTTGGATCCCCGCCTCGATCGACGAGTCGATCATATTCGATGTCGACAGGAACACCCTCTGGGACCGAGCGCTCCGCGGGATCGGCATCGATCCCCGCTTCCTAGTGCGAGGCGCGGTGAGCTAGAATCATCCCATACGCAGCCGTTCCGAGGGACACCTCACGGAAGGAGCAGTCATGCTGTCTCCGACCAAAGCGACTCTGAACCCTGGTCGGCTCTTCATCGGAGGCGAATGGCGCGACCCCGTCTCGGGGCGGACCTTCGAATCGATCAACCCCGCGAACGGGGAGCCCCTCACGACGGTGGCGGAGGGGGGCGCGCCCGACGTCGAGCTGGCCGTCCAGGCTGCACGGAAGGCCTTGACCGAGGGAGACTGGCCGAAGATGGGCGGCGGCGACCGAAGCAAGCTCCTCTGGAGGATCGGCGAGCTGCTGCTGAAGCACCGGGACGAGCTGGCCGAGCTGGAGACTCTCGACCAGGGCAAGCCGATCTTCGAGTCCTCCAAGATCGACGTTCCATTCGCCGCCGAGATTTTCTTCTATTATTCGGGTTGGGCGAACAAGATCGAGGGGGACACGATCCCCGCGCGTGGCGGGGCTCTCTGCTACACCCTGCGCGAGCCGGTCGGCGTGTGCGGCCTGATCACGCCCTGGAACTTCCCGCTTCTTCTGATGTGCTGGAAGCTGGCCCCCGCCCTGGCGGCGGGCTGCGCCGTCGTCCACAAGCCGGCCCAGTGGACATCCCTCTCGGCGCTTCGCTTCGCTGGGATCGCGCAGGAGGCGGGGGTGCCGCCGGGGATTCTCAACATCGTCACCGGCAAGGGATCGGTCGCCGGGGCAGCGCTCGCGTCGCACCCGGGCGTCGACAAGATAGCCTTCACGGGCTCGACGGAGACCGGCCGGGAGATCATGAGGGCCGCTGCCGGAACCAACAAACGATTGACTCTCGAGCTGGGGGGAAAATCCCCGAACATCGTCTTCGCCGACGCAGACCTGGAAGCCGCCGCGCGTGGCGCGGCGGCAGGGATCTTCTACAACAAGGGAGAGGTCTGCGCGGCCGGTTCGCGCCTGTTCGTGCAAGCCCCGGCGCACGATGCTCTGATGGAAGCCCTCCTGTCCCGGGCAGCGAAGTGGCCCCTGGGGGACCCGCTCGATCCGAAGACCCGCGTCGGGCCGCTGGTCTCCGAGCAGCAGTTGCAGAAAGTGATGGGCTATGTCGAGGCCGGCAAGAGCGAGGGGGCCTGCATCGTCACAGGAGGGCGGCGGGCCCAGGTCGGCGACGGCGGGGGCTACTTTCTCGAGCCCACCGTGTTCACCGGCGTCCAGAACACGATGAAGATCGCACGCGAGGAGATCTTCGGCCCCGTCCTCTCGGTCATCCGGTTCGAGGACTTTGACGAGGTGCTGCGCAGATCCAACGACACCTTCTACGGTCTCGCGGCCGGCGTCTGGACGCGCGATATCAAGAAGGCGCACCGGGCCGCGCGGGCGCTGCAGGCGGGAACCGTGTGGATCAACTGCTACAGCGTCTATGACCCCGCCGTCCCCTTCGGCGGCTACAAGCAGAGCGGCTTCGGGCGTGAGTTGGGGCGCGAGGGGCTGGACGCCTACCTCCAAACCAAGTCGGTCTGGGTCGATCTGTCGTAATCGGAATCCGACGAGCGGCGCGGCGGAGCCTGCGGCGATGAGCTGAAACCCTCCATGGATGAAACGAGACCCTCTCCGCCCGCTCGCTTCCGCGCGGCCATTCGTGCCTACGACATCCACCGGTCCGTCGAGTTCTACCGCGACGGGCTGGGGCTTCCGGTGATCTCTCAGTGGGACCGCGAGGATGGAGCCGGATTTCTCCTCGACGCTGCCGGCGGTGTGGTGGAGCTGCTCGGCAAACCCGCCCATATTCGGTCCCGCGGCGGGTGGGACTTCATTCCACCAGTGGCGAAGATCGATCTGGTCCTCGAAGTGGCGGACGTCGATGCCTGGCACGCGGCGCTGACAGCCCGCGGCCTGCAACCCCGGTCGGCGCCGGAGGACACCCCGTGGGGAGGCCGCAGCTTCTCCATCCTGGATCCAGACGAGACTCCTGTCGTGTTCCTGACGGTCAAGCCGGAGAAAAAGGGGACGTGATGGCGGCGCTCGTCCGGTACTCCGCCTCGGGCGGCATCGCCGTCATCCAACTGAACGACCCTCCGGCCAACGCCTACACGTACGAGATGAACCGGGCCCTGGACGAGGCGATCCTCAGCGCGCGGTTCGACCCGGAGGTGCATGTCATCGTCCTGCGAGGCGCCGGGGAGAAGTTCTTCTGCGCCGGGGCCAACATCAGGATGCTCGCGGAGGCGGATCCGACCTTCAAGTATTATTTCTGCCTGCATGCCAACGAGACGCTGAACCGCCTCGAGCACACCCCGAAGCTCGTCATCGCGGCGCTGAACGGCCACACGGTCGGGGGAGGGCTGGAGATCGCGCTCGCCGCCGACCTGCGCGTGGCCCGCCGGGGGGCGGGGCGGATCGGTCTGCCCGAGGTGAAGCTCGGTGTTCTGCCAGGAACCGGCGGCACGCAGCGGCTGTCGCGAATGGTCGGGAAGTCGCGGGCCATCGAGATGATGGCCACCGGAAGCACATTCGACTTCGACGAGGCGATGCGCTTCGGTCTCCTGAACGAGGTGTGGGACGGCGAGCCTGCCCAGTGGTGGGAGAAGGTCATGGAGTACGGGGGTCAGTTTCTTCCTCCCAGCCGCGCCTCGATGGCCGTCGGCTGCATCAAGAGGGCGGTCCAGTCCGGCCTCGAGGTCCCGTTCGAATCGGCTCTCGCGATCGAGCGCGAGCTCCAGCAGAGGCTCTTCGCGAGCGAGGACGCCCGCGAGGGGCTCGCCGCCTACCTCGAGAAGCGCGAAGCGCGCTTTCGGGGGAAGTGACGCCTCCGGCGTCTGGTCGCAGAAGTGTCCTTCCAACGCGCCGACCCAGGCTCTTGGCCCTCTCGGGCACGTTCCCTCGCGCTCGGTCACTCTTCACTCCTCGCTGCGCGGGCGAGGGTCCGTTGCTCAGTTCGGTCTGCGCGGCCGCTCCGCTTCGTCGCGAACGACCCTCGGGGCCAAGAGTCTGGCCGGCTCATTGTCAAGCAGCGTTGGTTACACCACGCAAGGTCCGGCGGATGACGGCGGAATCCGCACGAGTTCGTCTCCAGCGGACCGGCCGCATCGCCCGGATCCTCCTCGACCGGCCGCCTCTCAACGTTCTCGACATCCCCGCCATCCTGCAGCTGCGGGAAGCTCTCTCGACCGTCCTCGCGGAGAACGAGCCCGACCTCATCATCCTGGCCGGAGCCGGAGATCGCGGATTCTCGGCCGGAGTGGATATCAAGGACCACACCCCCGAGCGGGTCGAGCGGATGCTGAGCGGCTTTCACGCGGTCTTCCGCGCCCTGGCAAGCTGCGACCGCATCAGCATCGCCGCCGTGCGCGGTGTCTGCCTGGGGGGAGGCTTCGAGCTGGCCGCATGCTGCGATTTCGTCATCTGCGAGGAGAGCGCCCGGCTCGGCCTGCCCGAGATCGACGTCGGCTGCTTCCCGCCGGTCGCGGTAGCCGCCTTCTCCGATCTCGTAGGGGCCAAGCGCGCGGCGGAGTGGATCCTGACAGGGCGTCCCGTCACACCGCGGGAAGCGCACGCCGCGGGTCTCGTCACGCGCCTGGTGCCCGACGGAGATCTGGATTGGTCCGTGGACGAGCTGGCGGGCACCCTTCTCGCCAAGTCGTCGGCTGTCCTTCGCACCACCGTCAGGGCGCTGCGAGGCGCGCGCAGCCCGACCTTCAGCGCGGCGCTCGAACGCGCCGAACGTCTCTACGTGGACGAGCTGCTGAAAACGGAGGACATCCACGAAGGGATCGCCTCCTTCATCGAGAAGCGCAAGCCGTCCTGGAAGCACCGCTGATTCCCTCTCGATCAGGCGCCAGGCGGCGCGCACACGCTCCCGCCACGCCGCACCGCTGGACCGCAGGCCTCGCCTTCAGCATGCCGTGACAGGTAGTAAGATACCGGCAGGTTTACCGCGCCGCCGGAGGAGCCCGGGCAGATGAGGGCTGTCGTCATTCATGAGCACGGAGATGTGGACGTGCTCCGGCTCGAGGAGGTCCCGCGGCCCGAGCCGCAGCCTGACGAGGTGCTGGTCCGGGTGCAGGCCGTCGGGCTGAACCACCTCGACATCTGGGTCCGGAAAGGAATCCCGGGTGTGCATTATCCCCTGCCGATCATCCCCGGCTCCGAGGTCGCCGGGGTCGTCGAGGAGGTGGGCGCGGCGACGCGGGGCATCAAGGCGGGCGACGAGGTCGTCTTGGCGCCGGGGCTGTCGTGCGGGCGCTGCCACGAGTGTTTCTCGGGTCATGAGGAGCTCTGCCGCTTCTATGGCATCCTCGGGGAGACCCGCAACGGCGGCTGCGCGGAGTACGTCACGATTCCCTACACATCCGCCCTGCCCCGCCCCCGGAACCTGACAGCCGCACAGGCGGCTGCGATGCCGCTCGTCTTCTTGACGGCCTGGCACATGCTCGTCTCGCGCGCGGGGCTGAGAATCGGCGAGTGGGTGCTGATCCACGCGGCCGGCAGCGGCGTGGGCAGCGCGGCGATCCAGATCGCGCGGCTCCATCATGCCCGGATCATCGCCACCGCCAGCTCGGACGAGAAGCTCGCGAAGGCCCGGGAGCTCGGCGCGGACGAGGTCATCAACTACAGGACGGGGGACTGGGCCTCCGAGGTCCGCAGGCTCACCGGCAAGCGCGGCGTGGATGTCGTCTTCGAGCACGTCGGAGCGGACACATGGGAGGGATCGATCCTCTCCCTGGCGAAGGGGGGGCGGTTGGTCATCTGCGGGGCCACGTCGGGCCATGAGGTGAAAGTCGACCTGCGCCGGCTCTTCTTCAAGGGCCTGTCGCTGCTCGGCTCCACCATGGGGAGCCGCGCCGAGTTGATCGAGGTCTTCGCGCACGCGACCTTCGGGGGGCTGAGGCCGGTCATCGACAGGGTCCTGCCTCTGTCGGAGGTGCGCGAGGCCCACCAGCTCCTCGAGAGGCGCGAGCAGTTCGGCAAGGTGGTTCTGTCCGTTCCCTGACCCGCGCCCGGCGCGGGCGTGGGGGGCCGCTGGAGGAGACTCTCCACTGGCGCATCCGCAAAGCATCCGGACGATTCTCGTGGTCGGCGCCGGGACGATGGGGCGCGGCATCGCCCAGGTCGCCGCGCGCGCCGGCTACGAGGTGCTGCTGCACGACATCGATGAGGCGCGCGTCGAGGGTGGCCTGTCGGGAGTCCGCGACGGGCTGGCGAAAGGGGTGGCTCGCGGCAAGCTCAGCGAGAGGGAGCGCGAGGAGGCGCTCGCGCGGCTGCGCGGCACCACCGACCTCGACCGGTCGGCGGTCCAGGCCGACCTGGTGATCGAGGCTGTTCCGGAAGAGATGGACCTGAAGCTCGAGACCTTCCGCCGGCTCGACGCGGCGGCCTCCGATGGAACCATCCTGGCGACGAACACGTCTTCCCTCTCCGTCTCCCGGATCGCGGAAGCCACCAAGCGGCCGGGTCTCGTCGTCGGGATGCACTTCTTCAAGCCCGTGCCGGCCATGCCGCTGGTCTAGATCGTTCGTGGCTCCACGACCTCCCCCGGGGCGATCGAGGCCGTCCGCGCCACCGCCGGCAGGATGGGCAAGGAAACCATCGTCGTTCGCGACTCCCCCGGCTTCGCCACCAGCCGGCTCGGTGTGGCTCTGGGGCTCGAAGCGATGCGGATGCTGGAGGAGGGAGTCGCCTCGGCGGCCGACATCGACAGGGCCATGGAGCTGGGCTACGGGCACCCGATGGGCCCGCTGCGTCTCACCGACCTGGTCGGACTCGATGTGCGCCTCGCGATCGCGGAGCACCTGTCGCGCGAACTGGGCGGGGAGCGATTCCGGCCCCCCGACATCCTCCGGCGCATGGTCGCCGAGGGGAAGCTCGGCAAGAAGACAGGCGAGGGATTCTACAGGTGGGAGTAGCTCTCGACTGCGAGTGCATCCCCTCCGACGGGCTCGATCGGAGCGCGATTCCCATGTCTGGCGGGTCCTGCGGATGGGCTCAGATCTCCGACTGCATTCTGCGGAACCAGCCGGAGAGATTGAGGCGCGGCCCGAGCAGCTCTTCGCCCGCCATCCCCTTCATCGACCAGAGTCCTCCCCAGACGGCGGCGTCGAAGACCGTGGGGCCCTCACCGGTCAGGTAAGGTCTCCCGGACGCCATCGAATCGAGCAGATCGAGGTGCCGCTCGTAGTCCAACCGGATCTGCGAGAGGCTGCGCCCGCGCCGGCGGGAGCGACCGAGCGAGCGCACGACGGCAGGACCGACGAGGACCTGCAGCTTCATCAGGAACGATGGAGGGTGGTGCTTGGCTGTTCTCACGACCATCCTCCTGGGGTTGTCGGCGCTGAAGATCTTGAATGCGATGAGGTCGGGGATGAACACCTCGTCGGCCCAGTCCTCCAGCGCGAGCACCGACGCGCGCGCCGCTGGCTGACGGGGGATCAGGCCGCGGTCGGGATAGGCCTCTTCAAGATAGGCCAGGATGCGCGTGGAGTCGGCGACGACGGTCCCGCCGTCCTCCAGCACGGGGACCTTTCCCTGGCCCGAGGCGCTCCTCGGCTCCTTCCGCGTGAACGGGTCGATCTCGACGGCGTCGTAGGCGAGCCGCTTCCATTCGAGCCCCCAGCGGACTTTCGTACAATAAGGCGAGAGAACGAGCTGATAGAGGACACGCGCCCCCATGGGCGATCAGTTTACGCCGTCCGGACAGAACCCGGCATCTATGCCGTGCGTATGGATATGAGGTCCATGTCCCCTGCAAGCCTCCAGCCCGCGGCGGCCTCTTCCCCGTATCGGTTCGTCACCGAGTGGGGCCTCGGATGGGCCTTCGTGGGGGCCCTTGTCGCCGGCGGGATCGCCTTCACCTTGGAGACGCTCGATCCCCTGCTGCCGTTGGTGGCGATCAGCGTGCTCTTCGCCGAGGTGGTCGGCTTCACCGCCCTGACCTCGGCGCGGCTGATCTTTCCCTTCTTCGTGGGCCTCCCCTTCGCTGTTCGCATCGGCGTGCAGGCCGTAACGCTCTTCTCCGGCACCGTCTTCGGCTCCGTGATGATCCTCGCGACCATGCCTCTGTTCAGCCTCGCGCGGCCGAGAACGGTCGCCGTGGTGGTCCTGATCAACGCTTCGCTGGCCGTCGTGGTCGGCATCGCCCTGCATACCTACGAGTCGATGCGCCGCCAGATCGAGGGGTCCTTCAGGACCCTGCGCGAGAAGGAAGCGATCGAGAGACAGATGGAGCTGGCGCGGGAAGTGCAGCGCGAGCTTTTCCCGCGGGCTGTGCCGAAGGTGCTGGGGCTGCAGATGGCGGGGATCTGCCTGCCGGCGGTCGGCATCGGAGGGGACTATTACGACTTCCTCCCTCTCGACGCGGACAGGGTGGGGCTGGTCATCGCCGACGTGTCGGGCAAGGGGGTCCCCGCGGCATTGCTGATGGCCGGCCTGCAGGCGTCGGTCCGCGGACTCGCGCAACCCACCGTGCCGGCGGCCGAGATGAACCGGCGCCTGAACGAGGTGCTCTTCCGCTCCACCTCCCCCTCGCGCTACGCGACGCTGTTCTTCGCGGTGTACGACGGCCGCGAGCGCGCGCTGACCTACAGCAACGCCGGGCACAACCCTCCCCTTCAACTGGGGGCGGCCGGAGCGGTCCGTCTGACATCGGGAGGGATCCCGCTGGGCGTGCTCGGCGACTCCCTCTACGATCAGGAGACACGGGTGCTGGCGTGCGGAGACCTGCTCGCCCTCTACACGGACGGCGTTACGGAGGCCCTCGACCCTCTGGGACGCGAGTTCGGTGAGGAGCGGTTGATCGAGATCCTCTCTCGCCGGCGTGACAGCGATCTCGACGATCTCGTCCGCGGGGTTCTGGCGGAGCTGTCCCGGTGGCTCGGCGGCGCCTCTCCTCAGGACGACGTCACGCTCGTGCTCGCCAAAGCCGTATGAACGAACGTGCGGGCCTTCCGCTGCCGCTCCAGGTGCTGCTGTGGGGCGGGGCGAACTCCGCCGCGGGGGCCGCGACCGGGCTTGCGGTCGGAGCGTTCCGGCCGGGGGCGCTCGTGGGGACCGATGTCCTGATCAGCGTGCTGTTCGGAAATGTCGTCGGTTTCACGGTTCTCCTCTCCTCCACTCTGGTCTTTCCGCGTGTGCGGGAGCTGAGCCCGGCCCTGCGTGCGGCGCTGCTGATCCTGACCCTGATGTCCGGCTCCGTGGCCGGCACCGCCCTGGTGCTCTATCTGTTCCCGCTGTTCATCCTTCGCGACGTGCCGCAGACGCTGGCCGTGCTGGCGATCAACGCGGTGCTCGCGCTGATCGTCGGCAGCATCGTTTACATCTACGAGGACCTGCGCTCGCGCCTGGCCGAATCCCTCAGAGAGATCGAGGAGGTGCGGCTGGTCGAGGCTCAGTTGAAGGAGCAGGCGGCCCGCGCGGAGCTGTCGGCGCTTCAGGCGCGGATCAATCCCCATTTCTTCTTCAACACGCTCAACACGATTTCATCGCTTCTGGAGGAGAATCCGCGGCGGGCGGATGAGGTGCTCCAGACGCTCGCCGGACTGTTCCGTTACACCTTCAAGGCGGCCGACACCAATCCGGTGACCCTCGCCGAGGAGCTGGCCTTCATCGAGGGCTACCTCGCGATCGAGCGGGCCCGGTTCGGCGACCGCCTGGGGGTCGTGAGCGAGGTCGCCGCGCCTGCTCTCCGTGTGCCGGTGCCGGGTCTGATCCTCCAGCCTCTCGTC
>QHYA01000277.1 GCA_003223995.1 Acidobacteriota bacterium
CGCCGCGAGTGAAGACGGCCCGCCGCGCGCGGGCCGGTTTCGCGGCGGCGCTGGAGGCGCTGCTCGGCGCCGCGGAACGGCTCGACGCGGCCGGGCTCCGTGAGCGGATCCTCGAATGCTTCGCGAGCCGCGGCATCGGACGCGAGACGGCTGACACGCAGCCCGCCTCTCCGCGTTCGCGGAACGGTGCGGAGCCGATTGTCTCGGTCGACGGCACGGCCCGCGTCTGGCGCCTCTCGGAAGGTGAAAGGAGCGCACGGGCCGGGGCGAGGCTGGCGGCCGCGCGAGCCCGTCTCGCGCGGCACGTCCCGGCGGAGGACATTCCCGAGATGAGCGATCTCTTCGCGCGCGGAGAGCTCGGGGAACGCCTGGCGGTCCTGGGAGAGCCGCCCATGTCGGTCGTCGTCGTCGGCGACACGATGCTCGGCGCCCGTACCACTCCCGTGATCGCGCGCCATGGGTCCGAGCACGTCTTCAAGTTCGTCCGGCCCCTGCTGCGCCGCTCCGAGATCGTGCTCGGGAATCTCGAGGGTCCTCTGACGTTCGAGGCACGGCGCAAGCCGCGCAACTTCTCCTATCGCGTCGACGCGCGCCTCGCCCTCGCGCTGCGGCGAGCCGGATTCAGCATCCTGACCCTGGCGAACAACCACCTGCTCGACTGCGGCCGCAGAGGCGTGATGGAGACGCTCGAGGCACTCCGGCACTCGGGCATCGCGGTCATCGGCGCCGGCGTGAACGAGGACCAGGCCCACGCACCCGTCATCCGCGATGCCGGCGGGCTGAGGATCGGCTTCCTCGGGTACTACTGGAACAGACGCACCTCCGCCCGAGACGGGCTTCCCGGCAGCGCGATGGATCCGCACGAGGCGTTGGCGAAGGACATCGGCGAATTGCGCGAGCGCGCCGACCGGATCGTCGTCACCTTTCATTGGGGCGTGCCGTACGTGCGCGAGCCCTCGGCCGAGGACCGGGCCAAAGCGCGCTTCGCAATCGATTGCGGGGCGGACGCGGTGATCGGTCACCACGCGCATGTCATGCTGCCATTCGAGATCTATCGCAGCCGGCCGATTTTCTATGGAGTGGGGAACTTCGCTTTCGGATCGGGAAACAGCAAGGCCGAAGGCCTCCTAATCGGCCTCCTGTTCGGACCCGAGCGCACGCATGTCCTCGTCTACCCGCTGTACGTCAAGAATCGCGACCCACGCGTGAACTACCAGCCGAAGGTCCTTCGCGGCGACGCGGCGAAGCGCGTGCTGACCTCACTGGCTGCACTCTCCGGCGACGACGGAGCTCACCTCGCACGGGAAGAGTTCCGCGGCTCGCTCGATCTTCCCTGGATGCCTCTGAGCCTGGCACGGCGGCACGAGACGTACTCTCTCCTGTGACACGCCCTTCTCTCGTTCCGCCGCACGCCGCCGCCAGCAAGGAGCAGGGCCCTCCCAAGGTCTCCTGGAAGGAATGGTCGGTCTACTTCCTGCGTCTGCTCAGGCCGCGCGCCACGCCCCTCGTCCTGGCACACCTGGCCATGCTGCTCGACGCGCTGCTCACCGTGCTGCGGCCCTGGCCGCTGAAGGTCGTCATCGACCGCGTGATCACCCAGAAGCCCTCGCGCGTGCCGTTCATCGGGGGGTGGCTAGATGGGCTTCCCCTCGAGCCGGAGCAGATCCTCTATGGGGCATGCGCGACCACGATCCTGATCGCGCTCGGCACGGGACTCTCGACCTTCTACTACCGCCGCACGATGGGGCTCATCGGCGAACACTTCACGTTCGACCTGAGACGGCGCCTCTTCGCACACATGCAGCGCCTGTCGCTGCGCTTTCACGACCGCCAGCGCACCGGCGACCTGACGACGCGGCTCAGCGGCGACATCAACGCCATCGACGACCTCTTGACGGACTCCTCGCACATCGTGGTGGTGAACGCCTTCCTGCTGACAGGGATGCTGGCCATCATGCTGTGGATCAATTGGCGATTCGCACTGGTGGCGCTGTCCGTCTCGCCCCTGCTCTTCCTGACGATCCTGCGCTTCCGCTGG
Organism: Acidobacteriota bacterium; assembly: GCA_003223995.1. Lineage (GTDB taxonomy): Bacteria > Acidobacteriota > Polarisedimenticolia > QHYA01 > QHYA01 > QHYA01. Next base: position 2,039 of record QHYA01000277.1, read on the forward strand.
CGCATTCGGGGCGCCGCGCGCGAGGCGCGCACGAGCGACGGGCTCGTGACCTCGATGGCCCAGGAGACGCTCGCCTCGATCCGCGTCGTCCAGGGACTGGTCCAGGAGGAGCAGCAGGACGACCGCTTCGAGGCCCAGGGCCGGGTGAGCCTGCAGGCGCGACTCCAGATCCAGCGCCTCCAGTCGCGCGCCGCTCCCTTCATCGACCTCTTCTCGGCCGCTGGCCTCGGGCTCGTCATGTGGTACGGCGCGACGCGTGTCTTGGCCGGCGAGCTCTCGACCGGAGACGTCGTCGTCTTCTTCGCCTACGTGACGAACCTCTATGCCCCGATGCGCTCGCTCGCGCGCAGCACGGGCCGCTTCTACCGGGCCGAGATCGGAGCGGAGCGCGTGGTCGAGATCCTGCGCGAGGGGCAGGAGGTCGCCGATCTCCCAGGGGCGATTCCCGCACACTCCTTCGAGGGGCGCATCGAGTTCCAGGCGGTTTCTTTCGCCTACGACCCCGGCCGCGAGGTGCTCTCGGGCATCGACCTGGTCGTCGAGCCCGGCGAAAAGCTGGCCATCGTCGGATCCACGGGCGCGGGCAAGAGCACGCTCGTGAGCCTGCTGCCGCGCTTCTACGACCCGAGCTCCGGGGCGATCCTGATCGACGGTCAGGATCTGCGACGCTTCACGGTCCAGTCCCTGCGCGATCAGATCAGCCTGGTCCTGCAGGAATCCCTGCTCTTCCACGGCACGATCCGTGACAACATCGCCTTCGGCCGGCCGGAAGCGACCGACGCGGAGATCCGGAAAGCGGCCGCCACGGCCCATGCCTCGGCGTTCATCGAGGCCCTGCGCGAGGGGTACGAGACGATCGTCTCCGAGCGCGGCACGACGCTCTCCGGAGGCCAGAAGCAGCGCATCGCGATCGCGCGCGCGACCCTGCGCGATTCGCCCCTCCTGATCCTCGACGAACCCACGACCGGATTGGACGCGGTCTCCGAGCGCGCCGTCCTGGACGCGCTCGAGGAGGCCTCGCGGGGGCGCACGACCCTGATCATCGCGCACCGCCTGGCCTCCGTGCGTCTGGCCGATCACATCGTCGTCTTGGAAGGCGGGCGGATCGTGGAGCAAGGAAGCCACGAGGATCTGGTCGCGCGCAAAGGCCGCTATGCTGCGCTCTACGGGCTGCAGTTCAAGACCGGCTCGTACACGGCGGAGCCGCTGCTGTAGCTTCTGATTCTGAATCAAGAGCACGCCGGCACAATCGCCATCTGGATGGATTCGTATCCCCTAGGGCATCGGACCGCAGGGCGAGCCCGGCAGCGGGATCGTTTGGCCGCTGCTGGAGGTGCCGAGAACTCCTTCCGTCGTCGCGTTGACGGCGTTGACGAGCACGTACACGCTCAGCGAACCGGGCGTGTGGTTGAACAGCGAACGGCTGGATCCGCCCTCGGCAGATCAGGTTGCCTGCCGCCGTGGTTTCCCTCTCCCGGGCGGGATGATCGCTCTTTCACTCCTCCGGACCGCTCCTGTAAGCTCGGGCCAATGATCCGCTGGCGGACGCCTGCAGTCCTGCTCCTGGCCTGGCTCGGCGCGTTGCCCACCCCCTCCTGCCGGCGCTCCGGACGGCCGGTCCTGCTGCTCGTCACCATCGATACGCTCCGGGCCGACCATCTCGGCTGCTACGGTTACAGCACCGCCGCCACCCCCGTGATCGACGCCCTGGCGCACGAGGGGACCCGCTTCACGGCCGCCTCCACTGTGACCCCGCTGACCCTGCCCGCCCACGCCACGATCTTGACCGGCCGCTATCCCCGCTCGACGGGGGTGCGCAACAACGGGATGTTCACGCTCCCGCGAGAGGAGCTGACTCTCGCTGAGGCGCTCAAGGCCGCCGGCTACGAGACAGGCGCCTTCGTCGGGGCCTTCGTCCTGTCGTCCTCCTTTGGCCTTTCCCAGGGATTCGACATCTACGACGAGAGCTTCGACATGAAACGGCAGGGTCCCACCGCCGACGAGCGGCGCGCCGATACGGTCAACGCGGCGGTGTACCGGTGGCTGGAGAGGCGGCCGTCGGGCCCGCTTTTCCTGTGGGTCCACTACTTCGACCCTCACGCCCGCTACGAACCCCCTCCCCCCTTCGACCGGCAGTTCGCCTCGTCCCCCTACGATGGCGAGATCGCAAACGTCGATCAGGCGCTCGGGAAACTGCTGGAGAGACTCAGGAGCATCGCGGGCCGGGGAGAGCTCGCGGTCGTGCTGGTTGCCGATCATGGCGAGGGGCTGGGAGAGCATGGCGAAGCGACCCACGGCCTCTTCGTCTATGAATCGACCCTGCACGTGCCTCTGATCCT
>QHYA01000011.1 GCA_003223995.1 Acidobacteriota bacterium
TCGGATGAAGCTGACGATCAGCGGGCCCCATCGGTCATCGTTCTCCTCGACGTGCCCGAGAAAGCCATGGCCCGTGTTGCGGCACCAGGCCGGATAGTCTTGCTCGGCCGCGCGGTCGGTCGACAGCACCTTCACCACTCCTCCGGGCGGGGCCGTTCTCAGGACCCGCAGGAGCCGCAGGATCCCCTGGGCGCATGTCATCCCCCTGTTGTCCACGGTCGCCGCGAGGGGGCCCAAGGCGGCGGCCTGCCCGACCGGGATCACCAGTTCCACACGAGATCGAAAGCGTCGATGAAGGAGCCGAGCTCGTGGCGGCCGATCAGCGACAGGCCGGGCACCAGCTCGTCTTCCTGGATGCCGCGCTCGTCGAGGTCTTCGCGCACCGCGAAGACGCGGATGTCGGACTCCTGCACCGATTGAATGTCGCCTTCAATGAGAAACCCAGGCTGCACCGGCGCCCCGGCGACCCTGATGCCGGTCCCCTCCTGGCCCCGCACGGCGTAGTTCACGGCTTCGGCGCGAAGCAGGATCGCCATCGGGTGCCCCGCGACCGGCGCGAAGGCCGAGGCGAACAGGCCGATGTCGGAGTCCTCGAGGTTCCCGTACTCCGTGTGAGAGAGGACCGAGAGGATCTTCTTCGGCATGAGAGGACCCTCAGTACGAGAGGAGCTTCCTTGCGGCCGCCAGGATCTTGGCCGTGTCGGGAAGGATGAACTCCTCGAGAGGAGGACTGAAGGCGTAGGGAGTGTCGGCCGAGGCCACGCGGAGGACCGGAGCGTCGAGAAACTCGAACAGCTCCTCGGCGATGCGAGCCGCGATCTCGGCCCCGACTCCGGCGAAGCGGCGGTCCTCGTGCGCGACGAGGATCCTCCCGGTCCTCTGGATGGATCGCGCGACGGTCTCCAGGTCGAGGGGCCTCAGCGTCCGCAGGTCTATGACCTCCGCGCTCGCCCCTTCGGCGCGGAGCGCCTCGGCTGCTTCGAGGCAGAAGGAGAGCAGCGGACCGTACGTGACGATCGTCAGGTCCTCGCCCTTCATCCGTACGGCGGCCTGCCCGATGGGCGTCAGCAGCTCCTCCGCGGGAAGCAGGGCCTTGGCGCGCCTGTAGAGGGACTTGTACTCCAGGAAAAGGACCGGGTTATCGTCGCGGATGGCGGACTTGAGCAACCCCTTTGCGTCCTCGACCGTCCCGGCCGCGACGATCTTCAGTCCGGGCGTGGAGAGAAAGAAGCTCTCCGGGTTCTGCGAGTGGAACAGCCCGCCGTGGATGCGGGCCCCGGCCGGCAGCCGGATCACCATGGGGACGCGCGCGCGCCCGCCGTGGCGATAGCAGAAGGTGGCAGCGGTGTTGACGACCTGATCGAAGCCGCAGGAGATGAAGTCGGCGAACTGCATCTCCGCGACGGGGCGAAGCCCGAGGACGGCCGCTCCGACGGAAGCGCCGACGATGAGCGACTCGGAGATAGGTGTGTCGATGACTCTGGAGGCGCCGTGTTTCTCGAAAAGACCACGCGTCGCGCCGAAGGCCCCGCCGAGCCTTCCGACATCCTCTCCGAGGATGAACACGGCCGGGTCCCTTTCCATCTCCTCGTCGAGGGCTTGGCGGATCGCATCGAGGTAGCTCACGGCCTCGGCCGAGGTCGTCTCCGTGGCGGCCGGCAACCGGGGCAGCTCCCCCGGCAGGGGGCCTGCAGCGCCGCCATGGCCTTCCGGTTTCGCGCCTCCCGACGAAGCCGGTGCGCCGACGCGAGCGCCTCCCGCGACCGCCTCCACCGTGCGCCCCCCTGCCTCCGCGTCCGCCCGTTTCAGCACGCTTGCGTCTATCGAGACCCTCGCGGGGAGCGGCGCGCCCTCGTAGAAGACGTGCCGCAGGGCCTCTTCTCCGGAAGGGAGAGGGCTGGCTTCAGCAAAAGCTATGGCGCGGTCGATCTCCTCCTCGACCTTCAGCTTGATCTCGGCGGCGAGGGCGGCGACGTCCTGGCCGCGATTCTTCAGGTACAGCTCGAAGAGCTGGATAGGGTCCCTCCCCGCCCACTCCGCCAGCTCGTCCTCGGGACGGTACCGGGCAGGATCGTGCTCGGAGTGGCCGTGATGACGATAGGTCAGGCACTCCACGAGGGCGGGACCTTCGCGCTTCCGGGCGCGGTCGATCGCCGCCTCGGCCACGTCCAGCACGCGGTTGAGGTCCTGCCCGTTGCAGCGGACCCCGCGCATGCCATAGGCGGCCGCTCGCTCCGCCACCGTCTCCACGGGCATCTCGAGGCTCATGGGGGTCGAGTAGGCGTAGAAGTTGTTCTCGCAGACGAAGACGACGGGGAGGTGGTGGATGCCGGCGAAATTGAGCGCTTCGTGGAAATCTCCCCGGGCCGTTGCCCCCTCTCCGAAGAAGGCGACGGCGACGCTCGACTCGTCGAGCATCTTGAAGCGCAGCGCTGCCCCGACCGCGACGGGGAGCGTGGAGCCGAGCATGCTGGTGGCTCCGATGACGCCGCGTTCCAGGTCTCCGGCATGAAGGAAGCTGTCGCGCCCGCCGGAAAGCCCGTCGCGCCGCCCCATGAACTGGGCGATCAGGACTCCAGGATCGACCCCGCGCGCGAGGAAAACACCGAGGTCGCGGTGGAGCGGGAAGACGACGTCCGATTCATCGAGGAAGTGGCAGAAGCCAACCGGGATCGCTTCCTGCCACTCTCCCGAGTAGACCCCGCCCAGGATCTTGTTCTGGCGGTGCAGCGACGAGACGGCCCGGTCGAAGAGCCGGACCCTCCAGAGCTGACGGTAGAGCTGGATGTCTCGCCGCGTGCGCTCTTCCAGGACCGTTTCCGGCTTCCGGTTGGTCGCCATGCCGGCACGGGTCAGGGCGGGGAGGTTCCCACGAGCTGGCGCAGGACGTAAGGGAGGATGCCGCCGTGACGGTAGTAGTCGGCCTCGACGGGGGTGTCGATTCGAAGCCTCAGTGGAACCTGCCGGAGCTCGCCGCCAGCCGCCGCCCGGCCCGCCCCTTTCGCGCCGCGGATACTCAGGATCACCTGCTGGCCGGGGCGGATCCCCTCCTCCAGGCCCATGATATCGAAGACCTCGCTGCCGTCGAGGCCGAGGCTGGAGGCGCCGACCCCTTCCGGGAACTGACACGCCAGGACCCCCATGCCGACGAGGTTGCTCCTGTGGATCCGCTCGAAGCTCTGGGCGATGACCGCCCGAACTCCGAGGAGCTTGGTCCCCTTCGCGGCCCAATCCCGGGAGCTGCCGGAGCCGTACTCCTGCCCGGCGATGACCACGAGCGGGACGTTGTCGGCCTGATAGCGCATCGCGGCGTCATAGATGCTCATCCGTACGCCGTCGGGATGGTGAATCGTGATTCCTCCTTCGACTCCCGGAACCATCAGGTTCCTGATCCGGATGTTCGCGAAGGTTCCGCGCGTCATCACCTTGTCGTTTCCCCGGCGGGACCCGTAGCTGTTGAACTCCCCCGGCGAGACCCCTTTCTCCTGGAGGTACAGACCGGCCGGCGAGGTCGGCTTGATCGCCCCGGCAGGGCTGATGTGGTCCGTGGTCACCGAATCGCCAAGGATCGCCAGGGGGCGCGCCGAAAAGATGCCGGTCGCAGGCGGCGGCTGAATGGAGAAGCTCTCGAAGAAAGGGGGCTGCTGGATGTAGGTGGAGTCCGGGTCCCACTCGTAGACCTTCCCGACCTTCGCCGGAATCTCGTTCCAGAGGGGGTTCTCTCCGGCGAAACTGCTGTAGAGGCGGCGGTACGTCTCGGGGTCTGCCGCCGCCCTCATCGCCTCGTCGATCTCCCGGAGGCTCGGCCAGAGGTCGCGCAGGTAGACCTCCTCTCCTTCGCGGCCCTTTCCGAGCGGCTCGGAGGCCAGGTCGATGTCCACCGTCCCGGCGAGAGCGAAAGCCACGACGAGAGGAGGGCTCATGAGGAAGTTGGCCTTGATACTCTGCTGGATCCTTGCTTCGAAGTTGCGGTTTCCGGACAGGACGCTGGCCGTGATGAGATCGTTCTTCGTCACCACCTCCTCGATGCGGGGGTCGAGCGGGCCGGAGTTTCCGATGCAGGTCGTGCAGCCGTAGCCCACCAGGTGGAACCCCAGCTCGTCGAGGTATCTCTGCAGCCCGGTCTTCCTCAAGTACTCCGTCACGACGCGCGATCCCGGAGCCAGCGACGATTTGACGCGTGGAGAGACGGAAAGCCCCCGCTCGACCGCTTTCTTCGCGAGGACCCCCGCCCCCAGCATCACGCCGGGGTTCGACGTGTTGGTGCACGATGTGATGGCGGCGATGAGGACATCGCCGTGGCCGAGCGTCAGGTACGCCTGGGGCCGAGCGCGGAGGTGGACGGGCTCGGCGACCACGTCCGGGGTCGGCCGGTTGTTCACCATCTCCTCTTCGGTCCAGGGGTTTGTGTCTGCAGCCCTGGCGGCCTCCTCCACGGCAACGATCGGCTCCTGACGGCCGCCTCCCTGGAGGGGCGCCGGAGGGCCGTCCTCGAGCAGCGTGGGGAACCTCTTCCCGAGGTCCCCGGGATCCTTGCCGTAACCCCCCTTCTCGACCGGCCGTCGCAGCAGCTCCTGGAAGGTCCCTTTCAGACCGGACAGCTCGATGCGGTCCTGGGGCCTCTTCGGGCCCGAGACGCTCGGGGGTATGGCGCCCAGATCCAGCTCGAGAACCTCGCTGTAGTCGCACTCGCCACGACGCGGCATGCCGAAGAGTTTCTGGGCCGTGTAGTAGTTGCGGAACGCCTCCACATGCTCGGGATGCCGGCCCGTGGAGAGGAGGTAACGGCACGATTCCTCGTCCGCGGGGAAGAAGCCCATCGTCGCCCCGTACTCGGGGGCCATGTTGGCGATCGTCGCGCGGTCGGGAAGCGGAAGGCTCGAAGCCCCCTCGCCATGGAACTCGACGAACTTCCCCACCACCTTCGCCGCTCTCAGCATCTCGGTGCAGCGCAGGGCCAGATCCGTGGCCGTCACTCCTTCCGAGAGCCTGCCGGTCATGTGCACGCCGACCACGTCCGGCGCCAGGAAGTAGACCGGCTGGCCCAGCATTCCCGCCTCGGCTTCGATCCCGCCGACCCCCCAGCCGACGATGCCCAGGCCGTTGATCATCGTCGTGTGGGAGTCGGTGCCGACGAGGGTGTCCGGATACGTCACCCCGTCTCGCTCGAGGATCCCCTTTGCGAAGTGTTCGAGATTGACCTGGTGGACGATGCCGATGCCGGGGGGGATGACGCTGAATCCGTCGAACGCCTGCATGCCCCATTTCAGGAACCGGTAGCGTTCGCGGTTCCTCTTGAACTCCATCTCCATGTTCTGCCGGAGCGCGTCGGGGCTTGACCAGAAATCGACCTGCACGGAATGGTCGATGACGAGGTCCACCGGGACGAGGGGTTCGATGATCTCCGGGTCGCGTTCGAGTCGTGCCACCGCCGAGCGCATCGCGGCGAGATCGACGAGGAGGGGGACGCCGGTGAAGTCCTGGAGAATGACGCGCGCCACGACGAAGGGGACCTCCTCCGTGCGCTGGGCGACCGCGCTCCAGCAGGCGAGATGACGGATGTCCTCCTCCTTGATCCTCTTCCCGTCGTAGTTCCTGAGGAGGGACTCCAGGATGATCCGCAGGCTCACGGGGAGCCGGCTCACCGGGCCGATCCCAGCCTCTTCCAGCCGCGGCAGGGAATAATAGAGACTGCTTTTCTCCGCGCCCGCGGGGAACCGTTGCAGCGACTCGAAGAGGGAGTGTGGCATGTACGCTTTCATTGTAATCGAGTCGAATGAATGAGTCAGGTGTGGGAGATTGTAGAGATGAACGAGAAGCCGCGCTATCAGGCCTCCCACCTGGGCTCAAGGAGCGCTACCGGGCGGGGAGGGTGGGCGATGTGGAGATCAAGAGGAAGCTGGTCGTCGCCCTCGAGGCGTTCCTGGAGCCGATCCGGCAGCGCCGGGCGGAGCTGGAGCGCCGCCCGCTGCTCGTCGAGGAGATCCTCGCGGCAGGAAGCAAGCGGGCCCACGAGGAGGCGTCCCGGACGCTCGAGATGATGAAGGAGGCGATGGGGGTCCGCTTCCCCCTCTGAAGGCTTCTGCCGCCCGTCTTGCCTTTTCTCGCTCCCGGCACAATTTTGTGCTCAGGCCTGGCAGGCATGCCGCTCCGGAGGGCGAAATCGTGCGTCATTCCCTGAAACTGTCGGTGTTTGTGCTCCTTCTCTCGACCATCCTGCCGAAGGCGCGGGGGGACGGCGCCACGGACAGGGAGGTGACGGCCCTCGGCGAGGCGCAGCCGCTTCTGGCCTTACCTCTGGAGGAGGCGCCGGGGGCGACGACCGTAATCACCTCTGACGAGATCGCCCGGTCGGCCGCGGCGAACATCTTCGAGCTGCTGCGCCGGGTCCCAGGAATCGATATCCGCTACACCCCCATGGGAGGGCACATCGCGATCCGCGGAACGGGCTCGTCCCCCTTCAGCGAAGAGGTCCTGCTCCTGATCGACGGCTCTCCGTACAACAGCCCCGACAAGGGCGGCTTTCCGGGACACCCCAACTACACGGGCTTCTTTCCCCTCGACCGGATCGCCCGCATCGAGATCGTCAAAGGTCCGGTCTCGGTCCTTTACGGGGCCAACGCCTTCGGTGGGGTCATCAACATCGTCTCCAAGCAGGCGGCCGACGCCGTGACCGACCGGATCGAGGGCTTCGCCTATGGAGGGACGCTGCTCGCCGGCGATCGGAAGAACCTCGAGCGGAGCATTCGCGCCGCCCTCATCAGGGGAGGCTGGCAGGCCACATTCGAGGCAGGCCTGCAGGACGGCGACACCCCCATCATGCTGAACGGCGAGGCGGACCACAGCCGCTACGACCTTTACGCCGCCGTGCGCCGCGGCAACTTCTGGGGCTCGGTCCTTCACCACTGGAGCCGGTACGGACCCCTTCGGTTCGGGGACATCCCGACCAAGGTGGCCACCCACGACGTCGACATCGTCGACACCCACTACCAGAAGCGGGGGGGAGGGTTCGTCCTTCGCGGCTCGGCGACCCTCAATCGCTACAGGGGAACAACCTGCGCCGAGTGTCACAACAGCCAGAGCAAGGCCCCGGATGATGCCGTCACGAACGATGTGGGCTCCATCCGCGAGGTCGATCAGCGGATGCGTCTGGCGCTGCGGGCGGATCGGGTGCTGACGGACAGGCAGGACCTGACGATCGGAGTCGAGGCCGCCCGGGACTCCGTGGACCGGCCGATCGTGCGGCTGCCGGGAGCTCCTTCCGTCCTGGACAACTCGGGGGCGTTCCTTCAGCACCAGTGGCATCTCTTCGACCGCTCCCTGCACGTGCTGTCGGGAGTGCGGATCGATTCGGCGCAGCGGCTGGGGCGAGTCACCTCGCCGCGCGCGGCGCTGGTCTATGAACCGACGGGAGACGTGGCCCTCCATGCCTCCTGGAGCCGGGCCTTCCGCGCTCCGACCTGGAACGAGAGGTTCATCCGTCAGAGGTTCGAGCCGGAGGAAGCCGCTCCCGACACCATCGTCGTCTTTCAGGGGGACCCGGATCTGAAACGCGAGCGGATCGATTCGGCGCAGGCGGGTCTTTCCTGGCGCTTGAACCCCGACCTCGTGGTCAAGGTCGATCTCTATCACAACAGGATCTCCGGTTTCATCTACAGGGAGGAGCCGGAGCTCGTGCCGGGCTCGCCGAACGAGATCCTCCACGAGTACGAGAACCGGGAGAGGGCGTTCACCATCCGGGGCGGCGAGATCACCCTGACCAACCGGCCTGTCAGGAGCCTGTCTCTCACGGCCGCCTACGCCACCCGCGACCTGAGCCTGTCGTTCGACGATCCGGTCGCGGCGTACGCGCCCCGGAGCCGGGCGATGCTGACAGCCGCATGGAACCCTGTCCCGCGATGGAGCTTCGATCTGGCCGGCAGCTATTCGAGCTCCTACACAGGCTCCCTTCAGGACGAGTTCGGTCCGCGCCCCCAGCCTTCCTATCAGCTCTTCGATGGGGCGGTCCGTTACACGCTGCCAGCCGCGAAGGGAACGTGGAGCTTCGGTCTGATCGGCCGGAACCTGCTGGGCAAGCATCCCAGGGAAACGGTCGTCGATCCGGAGATCGACACCTCTCTCCGAGGACGTGTGGTCGCCCTCGAGCTGAAGGCTGATTTTTGATCGGAAAGCTCCTGCTGGCCGCCGGCTCGGTGCTTCTTTCGGCCGGCGCGGCCTCCCCTTCCGGATTTCAGCAACCCGAGTCGGCAGAGCCGCTCGTCGTGCTGCTCGTCTCGCCGGGCCCGGAGGCATACCAGCAGGCCGAGCAGGGCGTGAGGGAAGCGCTGGTCGCGGCCATCCCGGCCTCGCGCCTCGTCTCGATCGTTCTCGATGGCGCCGACGGTCCGCGCGAAGCCAAACGGCTGATCGGCGGCGGGCCTTCCGTTGTCGTCGCCATCGGATCCCGCGCGGCAAAGGTGGCCAGGGAAAATGCCTCGGACGTTCCGCTCGTCTATTCCATGGTCCTGGATCCCGGCTCCATCGGACTGCCCGCGCCGGGCGAAACCCCTCCTGGCAGTGTGACGGGCGTCGCGATGGATGTCACCCCCGACCGGCAATTCGAGCTGCTGCACGAGATGATCCCGGCGGTCAGGAGGATCGGTGTCCTGTACGACCCCGCCGTGTCCGGCGAGGCTGTGCGGCGGGCGGCGGCTGCGGCGAGGGCAAGGGGTCTCACGCTCGTCGCGCAGGCGGTGCGAAGTGAAGGGGAGGTGCTCTCGGGGGCGGCCCTTCTCGCCCCCGAGGTGGACGCGCTGTGGGCCATCGCAGACCCGACCGTGCTGACCGTTCCGAATTCCCGTGCGCTGATCCTTTTCTCTCTCCGGGCGCGCAAACCGCTGTTCGCGATCTCCGAGGGGTTCGTCCGCACCGGTGCACTGGCCGCGCTGAGCGCCGATCCCGAGCAGGTCGGCCGCCGCGCCGGCGAGCTGGCGCTGCGTGTCCTGCAGGGCACTCCGGCGAGGGAGATCAAGCCCGAGTTCCCCCCGCGACTGTCGCTGTTCGTCAACAGAGCCTCCGCAGAGCGTCTCGGAGTTTCCCTTCCAGAGCGGGTCGTCGCCAGGGCGCAGGCGGTCTACCCTCAGCCATGAAGGCGCACCGGCTCAGCAAGAGCCTCGGGGTGCGGATCGTCCTCCCCTTTGCTCTCGCCCTCGTGATCGTCTTCGCCATCGCCTCCTATTACCTGGGGCAGACGGTCCGCGCCGAGGGGCTGCGGGAGCTGAAAGAACGCGCTGGCCTGCTTGCGGGGACGATCGCCTACAACGCCGAGCTTCCCCTGCTGGCCCGCGATTCGAGGGCGCTCGGCACGCTGCTGGAAGGGGCGAGCCGCGACCCCGATCTGGTCGCCGCGGAGATCCAAGACGAGGCGGGAGTGAGGCTGGCGAGGGGGTTCGCGCCAGCCGGCCGGGGCCGAGCCTCCGCCAGGGAAGCAGGCGGATCGGCGATCGTCCTCGAGGGCGCCTGCAGTTGCAGATCGCATCCGCCGGAGTCGGATTGCTTCTGCTGTGCACGGCGATCGGGCTGGGGCTTGTGAAGATCATCGGGGGGCCTTTGCGGGATCTGGTCGCGGCCACGCGGCGGGTGGCCGCAGGAGACCTGTCGGTCAGGGTCAGCCCCTCCTCCGCCGACGAGATCGGCGAGCTGGGGGAGGCGTTCAACCGCATGGCTGCCGATCTCGAGATCGCTCGTGCCGAGGTCCTCGCGGAGAGGGCGGAGCTGGAACGCCGCGTCGCTTCCCGCACCGCCGAGCTTGAGCGCGCCCAGGAAACGCTCGTCCACTCGGAGAAGATGAGCGCCCTCGGCCAGCTCATCGCGGGGGTCGCGCACGAGCTGAACAATCCCCTCACAGTGGTGCTCGGCTACGTGGGCCTGATCCTGGAGCAGACCAAGGATCCCGATCTCCGGCGGAAGCTCGAGCTGATGTCCGGAGAGGCGGAGCGCTCCAGGAAGCTCGTGCGAAACCTCCTCGCCTTCGCACGGAAGCAGAAGCCGGAGAGGGCGGAGATACAGGTCAACGAGGTGGTCGCGACCACCGTCGGCCTGCGGGAATACCCCAGCGGCGAGGACATATCGCTGGAGACCGACCTCGAAGGGGATCTCCCTCCCATCCTGGGCGATTTCCACCAGCTCCAGCAGGTGCTGCTGAACCTGCTGGTCAACGCCGAGCAGGCGATCAAAGACTCCCGGAAGGGGAGACGCATCAAGGTCTCCACGAGGCTCAGAGAAGGCAAGATCCAGATCGCGGTGGAAGACGACGGGCCTGGCATCCGGGCGGCCAACAGGGGGCGGATCTTCGAGCCCTTCTTTACCACGAAGGAAGTGGGGCGCGGGACCGGCCTGGGGCTTTCGATCTGCTACGGCATCATCGCGGAGCACGCCGGCGCGATCGAGGTCGATTCCGAGGAGGGGCGTTTCACGAGATTCACGATCACCCTTCCAGTCCTCGACCGTCCCGCCGCCGAGTCGAGACCGCCAAAGGAGGCCGCGAAGGAGGATGCGGCTCTCGCGGCTGAAGGAACCCAGCGGAAGGTCCTCGTCATCGATGACGACCCCTCGATCCTCTGCTTCGTGGCCGAAGCTTTGAGCGACGGCTCGATAACGATCGAGACAGCGCTGGGAGGGCGCGAGGCCATCCGCCGACTCTCCTCCGGATGCGCCTACGACGCGATCCTCAGCGACATGAGGATGCCGGGTGTCGATGGCCGCGCCGTCTTCAGCTTCGTGCGGGAGCACAGGCCCGAGCTGGAAGAGCGGCTCATCTTCTCCACAGGGGATGTCGCGAACCCCGAATCGCTCGACTTCATCGAGGTGTCGGGCCGCCCCGTGCTCTCCAAGCCCTACAGCATCGCAGCGCTCAGGGAGACCGTGCAGCGGGTGGTCGCTGGCGGCGCCGACTAGGCGATCCAGCCCGCGAATACCGTGGGATTCGGAGTGCCGATCCGCCAAGGAGGACGAAGCGGACCAAAGGGCCTGCTTTTTGAGCAGGTTAGCCCAGGAAGGGCCTGGAATCTCCAGCGGGCTGGGCCATATCCGGCATGACCATTGCACTCTTCATATGGCGCCGACGGGACGAATGAGCTCCAGCTCTTGCAAGAAGGCTCGCTCCCAGTCTGGCGAAGATGCCGTCATGAGGGATACTTACGACAGGAGCGAGGTTTCCTGTCGGGTTGAGTGAAGGAAGTTCAGATGTACAAACTTCGCTCCATGTCTTTCCTTCCCGCCAAGTTTGCCCGATCAGGTCCCCCGTCACCCGGGGGAGAACGGCTCGGGCACCTGCCTGTGGCGATCCTTCTCTTGTCGGCATTTTTCTCGGCGCTCCTTGCAGCGTGGTGGTCGACCATCTTCCTGCCGCGCCCCTCTCTTTTCACGCTCCTCGCCTCTGTGCTCTTGCTGGCTGCAGGGCTGGCCGCCTCGCTCGTGGGCCGCAGGCGGGAGGAGACGCTGTTGAAGCGCCAGATCGCAGAGACCGAGGCAAGGGTCCACCGCTGCGAGAAAGAGGCGGCCGAGTATTTCGAGAACGCTGCTACAGGCATGCACTTGGTGAACCAGGACGGGACCATACTCGCGATGAACGGCGCCGGTCTGGAGCTGCTGGGCTATTCGAGGGAGGAGTGCGTGGGGCGGAACGTCGTGCAGCTCCAGGCTGACCCACAGGCGGCCAGAGAGATGCTGCGCCGGTTGGCGCACGGGGAGGTTCTGCGCGGAGTCGGAGTCAGGATGCGGTGCAAGGATGGGTCGCTGAGGGAGGTGCTCGTCGACGCGGACGTCCTGTGGCGCGAGGGGAATTTCATCCACGCCCGTTTCGCCACCCGCGACATCACGGAGCAGAAGCGGGCCGAAGCGGAGCTGAAGACGGCCAAGGAGAATGCCGAGGCGGCTGCCCGGACCAAGGACAGGTTTCTGGCCGTCCTCAGCCACGAGCTGCGCACGCCTCTGACCCCCGCGCTGCTGGCGGTCTCGGAGCTGGAGCGGAATTCGAAGCTGCCGGTGGGAGCGCGGCTGAACCTCGGCATCATCCGCCGTAATGTCGAGCTGGAGGCGAGACTGATCGACGACCTGCTCGAGCTGACGCGGATCAGCAGGGGGAAGCTGGAGCTGAATCTGTCCGAAGTGGAAACGCACTCCCTCATCAGGAAGGTGGTAGACCTCTGCAAGGCCGACATCGACTTCAAGCAGCTCGAGGTCGAGGTGGACCTGAGAGCCTCCCGGCGCAAGGTATACGGCGATCCTGCGCGGCTCCAGCAGGTGTTTTGGAACCTCCTTCGGAACGCCATCAAGTTCACTCCCACCGGGGGCCGCATCGCCGTGCGCTCCGAGGATCAGGACGGCAGGGTGAGCATCCAGGTAGCCGACAGCGGAATCGGGATCGACCCGCAAGACCTTGCGCGCATCTTCGAAGCCTTCGAGCACGCCGGCAGCTCGATCGCGCAGCATTCAGGGGGTCTGGGACTCGGCCTGTCGATCTCGCACGCCGTCGTCGAGGCCCACGGTGGCAGCCTCCGCGTCGAGAGCGGCGGGGCTGGCGAAGGGTCGACGTTCACTGCCGAGCTGCCGGTCATCAAGGAGGAGCGTGTGCGCGACAGCTCGTCTAGGCAAAAGGCGGAGGAAGGCGCCGCGAAGCCGCTGAGCATCCTTGTGGTCGAGGATCGTGAGGACACTGCCCAGGTGCTCGCCCATGTTCTCGAGACTCTCCACTACCGTGTGAGGGCGGTGGGGACCATGGAATCGGCCCTCGAGCTCGCGGAATCGCAGCGGTTCGACCTTCTGATCAGCGACATCGGCCTGCCCGACGGCAGCGGGCTCGAGCTGATGTGGAAGCTGTCGCGCAAGGGCCCGATCAAGGGGATCGCCCTGAGCGGCTACGGAATGGATTCGGACGTGCGCCTCAGCCGGGACGCCGGCTTCGCGGTCCACTTGACCAAGCCAGTGGACATGACCCGGCTCATGGCCGAGGTCGCGAGACTATCCTCGCAGCCCATGGGACACAAGGTCGCGTAGCCCCACATGGGCGGCCCGTGGGGATGTCAATTGAGACGCACGATGCCGCTCCCCTTCGGATCATGGCGGCGGCCGAGCAGGAGCAGGGCCAGGAGGATCAGCACCCCCCCGAGCGCTTGCTGTGGTGGAGGGATTTCATGAAGAAGCACCGCGGCGAGGATGGCGGCGAAGAGCGGTTCGAGCGTGGCAATGAGGCTGGCGGAAGAGGCTCCCGCCCGGGCCAGCCCCCGCGTGTAAAGGGCATAGGCTCCGATCGTCGGGCCCGCAACGAGGGCGGCCAGGCAGAGCAGAACTGAAGGAGAGTGAAACACGGGCGCCAGGGAGCCCGGACTCTGCCACGGAAGCAGGAACAGCGCGCCGAATAGCATCGCGTAAACGACGACCGTCCCTGTTTCATATCTCCCCGACGCCCAGGCGCCATAGATCGAATAGAGAGCATAGGTCAGACCGGCGGCAAAGCCGAAAAAAATCCCGACGGGGTCGAGCTGCCGCTCCTGCATGGAGAAGAGACCGGCGACGAGCGCCGTCCCGGCAGCGGCGAGAAGGAGCGCGGCCGCCCGCAATCGGGAAAGAGACTCCCCCCAGAAAACCCATGAGAAGAGCGCGATCCAGGCGGGAGCCGTGTAGAGCAGCACGACCGCAACCGCGATCGGCGTGCGCCGGACGGCCTCGATGTAGAAGAAATAGAAGAGGGTCACGCTGGCAAACCCCCCGAGCGCGAAGCCGGGGAGGTCCGCGGCGGCAACGATGAGATCGCGTGGCCTTCTCAGGACGAGGAAGGCGGCAAGGACGATCCCTCCGCCCGCCGCCCGGGCGAAGGCAATGGAGAGCGGCGACATTCCCCCCTCACGGGACAGGTAGCGGTAGAAGATGCCAAGCGTGCTCCAGAGGAGCGCTGCTCCGGCCACGGAAAGAGCGCCCGGCAGTGTGGAACCTCGTCGCTGGCGGCGGGGGGACAGGCTGGCGATCTCGCTCAACATGCTATCGTAACAGCGACTGCGGCGCGGCGGATGAAAACCGGACTATGAAGATCTACACCCGCACGGGAGACGACGGAACAACCGGCCTGTTCGGCGGCGGGAGGGTGCGGAAGGATGCGGTCCGCGTCGCTGCTTACGGCGCCGTAGACGAGCTGAACGCCTCCATCGGCTTGGCCCGGGCCGTGCGCCGCGCGGAGGGTGACGGCGCAGACGCCAAGACCTCCCATGGGGGCCGACCCCCGAGCGCCGATGCCGATCTCGAGGCCCTTCTCGCCCGCGTTCAGAGCGACCTTTTCGAACTCGGCGCCGACCTGGCGACGCCTCCGGCTTCCAAGGCCGAACGGCACGTGAGGCGCATTGGCCCGCAAGATGCTCATTATCTGGAGGAGGCG
>QHYA01000012.1 GCA_003223995.1 Acidobacteriota bacterium
GGAAAACCCGCGCATCAACAATGCCGTTGCGATCCTGACCGACTCCGGTCGGCACTACCTCTCGAACCTGTTCAACGACGACTGGCTGCGAGCACAGAACCTTCCCCTGGACTGAGGCAACCTGTTTTTCTGCCCGGCTGCCCGACAACCCCGCGGCTCGTCTGCTTATTCCTGAACAACAGCTATGATCCGACGCCGAGCTTCCGCAGGGCCATCCTCGAGGGCTCGTCGTCCGGCTTGAGGGCGAGGGCCCGGTGGAACGCGGCGATCGCTTCCTCGCGGCGCCCCTGCTCCATTCGAAGCAGACCCACCGCCCGGTACCCCTCGAAGGCGCGCGGGTGATTCTGGATGAGGGGCACGAGCTGCGCTTCCGCCCCGGAAAAATCGTGGCTCATGAGCAGGGCCGTGCCGAGCCAGTACCGGGTGAGACGGTCGTCCGGAGCGGCCTGGCTCGCCCGTCTCAGCAGAGGAAGTGCCTCGGCGTACTTCCCCTCCAGCACCTTGATGGCGCCGAGAAAGAGCGGTCCCTCGGGATTGGACGGGGCGATAGAGGCCAGTCGCTCGAAATGAGGGCGTGACTCGTCGAACCTCCGCGCGTCGAAAAGCGCCCTTCCGAGCGCGGCAAGGGCCGCAGGATCGTCCGGCCTCTGCTCCAGGATCTTCTTGCGGAGCGCGACGGCTGGCTCGACCTCTCCCAGACGCTCCTGGCACTCCGCGGCCAGCTGGAGGGCGGCGAAGTGATCCGGCGCGAGCGCCAGGACCTGACGCGCCTCCTCCAGCGCCGCTTCGAACCTTCCCATCCGCTGGAGCAGCTTCGTGATGTCGATCCGGGTCTCCGACGTGTTCGGATCCTTCAGCAGGGCCATCCGATAGAGCGCGAGCGCCCCCTCCAGATCGCCCCGGCTCTGGTGCGACTGCGCAAGAAGGCCGGGGGCCCAGTAATAGGACGGGCCGCCGACGAGCAACGGCTTCAGGAACGCCTCCAGCTCGTCGTACCTCCCTGCCATCAGCAGCGCCTCGCCCAGCCGCCACTGGATTCTAGGGTTGTTCGGATCGCGCGCGAGCAGCGCACGGCAGGCCGCGATCGCCCCCGCGCTGTCCTCTCGCAGCAACAGGCTCCACACCTGATTGAGCCCCTCGTACACTCCGATCATGTCCTTCGGATCCGTCTCCGAGGGAGGAGGAGGGAGCCGACCGGGTCCCCCTTGCAGGTAGCCAAGCGAGCGCAGCTTCGCGATGGCCTGCTCGTCCAGGGCTGAGGGGATTCCTTCCCGCGGCGCGGATGCCCCGGCGAGGGAAAGGCTGGCATCGAGACGAGCCTTCAGCGTCGCAGCGAGCGAAGCAGCCGATGAAGCCGCCTCTGGCCGCCCCTCGATGACCCCCTCCCGCACGGATCCCTCCCGGCCGAGAAGGTTCCTCTTTTCCAGGGGGTCTGCGGTGAGGTCGTACAGCTCGGGACGAGGGGCCTGGATGTACTTCCAATGTCCGGACCGGATTCCGCGCAGCTCGCTCCAGCCGAATTCGACCCGAGGCAGCAGGCTCTCGAGAAGAACAGGAGAATCCTCGGTGCGCCGCCGTCCTCCCGAGACGACCAGCGGCACGAGATCGGTCCCTCCGATCGGAGGGCCCTTGCCTGTCTCGCCAGCCAGTCCTGCCAGATCGAGGAGCGTGGGGAAGATGTCCACGACGGAGACCGGATCGGCGACTCTCGCGCCGGCCGGCAGGCGTCCCGGCGCACGGAGAAGAAAGGGGACGCGGATGGTCGGTTCGTAGATGAACAGGCCATGGAACGATTCCCCGTGCTCACCAAGGCCTTCGCCATGGTCCCCGACAATGGCCAGGACCGTGCTCTGGGGGTCGGCCACATCCGCGAGCTTCGAAAGCAGCTCGCCGATTCGCGAGTCCATGAAGGCGATCTCGCCGTCGTACGGGTTGCTGGCGTAGCGCTTCGCGAACGGATGTGGCGGATCGTACGGCGCGTGAGGGTCGAAGTAGTGGACCCAGAGGAAGAACCTCTTGCCCTTCTGCCGCGCCAGCCAGGGAAGAGCCGCGGCGTTGACCTCCGCCGCATTCCTTTCTTCCCTCGGGTAACCCGCGGGCCCGCCGCCGGCCCGTTCACGCGGGGGCCCGAGTCTCTGATCATAAACGTCAAACCCCTGGCCGAGGCCGAAGACCGAGGCAAGTGGAAAGGCGGCGATGAAGGCGGCCGTCTCGTAGCCTCGCGACCTGAAGACCTCCGCGAGGGTCCTTTCGGATCCGGCCAGGACAAAGCTGCCGTTGTTGCGCACGCCATGGGAGGCAGGATAGCGCCCCGTCATGATCGAGCTGTGGGAAGGGAGCGTGATCGGCGCGGCGGCGCTCGCGTTCAGGAAGAGGACGCCCTCGCGAGCGACGGATCCGAGAGCCGGCGTTTCGATCGAAGGGTTGCCGTAGCAACCTATCCTGTCGGCGCGGGTGGTGTCCAGCGTCAAGAGGACGACGGCCCGAGCTTCGGCAGGCACCCTGCCACAGGCCGTGATCGCTCCCAGCGCGGCTAGCAAGACAGCGATCGGCCGCATCGTCCGCCAGGCTAGAGGCGAGCCTCGGGAGTGTCAAACGACTTGGGATCGCAGTATCGCAGGCGCCACTGGTGAAACGACCACCTCATCGAGGCATCTGGGAAGCGCGTCGAGAAGCTGGCCGGCCGCCGCATCCCCCGCTTCCGTTACAATGGCGCCATGTCCGAGCCTCGAGCGGTCGCGAAGAAGATCGAACACGTCGTGCCGGGCGTCATGCGCTGGGGAATACACGACGACCGCATCGACTTCCGCAGTGACGCCTATGCCGTCGTGCGCGGGGGCGAGGTCGTTCTGATCGACCCTCTGCCGCTGAGCGAGAAGCTCCTGCGGGGGCTGGGGACAGTCAGCGCGATCTGCCTCACGGCTCGCTGTCATCAGCGGTCGGCCTGGCGTTACAGGCGGAAGCTCGGGGCCAAGGTGTACGGACCCGCAGGAGCTGACGATTTCGAAGAGCCACCGGACATCCTGTACGGCCGGAAGGAGAGGCTGCCCGGCGACCTTCTGGCCGTGCATGCTCCCGGACCAACAGAGGCGCACTACGCTTTCCTGCTGAAAAGCAGAGGAGGAATCCTCTTCATCGGAGACCTCCTGGTGAAGAAAGACGCCAGGCTCGACTTCATATCTGACGAGCACCAGGACGAGCCCGCACGCACGCGCCGGAGCGTTCGCAAGCTTCTCGAGATCCCGTTCCGCACGCTTTGCCTCGACCATGGAGGGACGGTCGTGCGGCAGGCCCGCCAGGAGGTTCGCCGGGCCCTGGGCGCGGACGGCGCCTGACAGGGCGCACGGCGAGGCTCCTCGACCGAGCGGCAAGTCGCAAGGGAGCTGCCCATGTTCTCCTCGCGCCTCCCCTGGCAGCTGCCGCGAAACCGGCTGAGCCGGTTGCTGGACGAGAAGCGCAGGGCCGGGGCGGAGCTGATCGACCTGACCGGTTCGAATCCGACACGAGCCGGCCTTCACTACCCAGAAGCGGAAATCCTGGCGGCGCTCGCTGACGAGCGGCTTCTCGCCTACGAACCTTCCCCCAAGGGGTCCCTGCAGGCCCGCGAGGCCGTGGCGGCCTACTGCTCAGGCAGGGGCCAGCATGTCGAGCCGGACCAGGTCCTCCTGACGTCAAGCACCAGCGAGGCCTACTCGTTTCTCTTCAAGCTGCTGGCCGATCCCGGAGACGAGGTCCTCGTCCCCCGCCCCTCGTACCCGCTCTTCGACTTCCTGGCGTCGCTCGAGTCGGTCGCGGCGGTCCCCTACCCTCTCATCCACGAGAAGGGGGCGGGCGAAGCGGACGGCGGGGGCTGGAAGATCGATCTCGAAGTTCTCGTCCGTGCCGCGGGCCCGCGCGCGAAGGCGATCGTCATCGTGAACCCGAACAATCCGACCGGCTCGTTCCTCAAGCGGCCGGAGCTGGAGCGGATCCTTCGGTTCAGCGCTCAGCGCGGTCTGCCGATCATCTCGGACGAGGTCTTCTCCGACTACGGCTTCGGGGAGGACCAGCGGAGAGCGGCATCGCTCGCTGGTATAGAAGAGACGCTCGTCTTCTGCCTGAGCGGCCTGTCGAAGGTCGCTGGCCTGCCGCAAGCGAAGCTGGCCTGGATCGTGATGTCAGGGCCGAGCCAGCGGCGGCTGAAGGCGGGCGAGCAGCTGGAGTTGATCGCGGACACGTATCTCTCCGTCGGCGCGCCCGTGCAGCATGCCGCCCCGCGCCTGCTGGCCGTGCGGAGAGAGATCCAGCCTCAGATCCTGGGCCGCTGCCGGGGGAACCTCGAAGCGCTGCGCTCCCTCGTCGCGGGGCATCCTGCCTGCGGGCTTCTCGAACCCGAAGGAGGCTGGTACGCGACGGTGCGGATGCCGGCTGTGCTGGGAGAAGAGGATTGGGCTTTGACACTTCTCGAGCGCGACAAAGTCCTGACCCAACCCGGGTACTTCTACGATTTCGAAGAAGAGCCGCTGCTGGTGATCAGCCTTCTGACCCCGGAAGAGAGCTTCCTGGAGGGCGTGCGGAGACTGCTCGCTCGCGCGAACGGCTAGCTTCTGGAGCTTTCCGCTCAGCTCTCCAGCTTGTACGGCTTCATCTCGGCGGCCAGAAGCCGTGCCTGCTCGGGGTCATTGGTGGGTAGCTTGCAAGTACCTTTCTCGCAGACATAGGCGGTTGGCCGGCCCCTCACGAGGGGCTTGTTCCGCAGAAGAGGAATGGGTTCCTCCGCAGTCGCGCCGGTCCCGAGGGCGATGACCTTGTTGGGGTTGTAGCCGCCTCGAAGGGCGGCGACAAGCGCCAAGGTCTCGGGATTCCCCCGCTCGCCCACGATCGCGATCTCCTTCGAGCGCTCCAGGGAGTAGTCGAGGGCCATGAGAAGCTGGGGGAAGGCAGAGGGGCTGCTGGAGACCGTGCCCGCGGCGGCCGCGAAGATCCTCGAGGCCTCCGTGCGCAGCGAGGGCTCGCCAAGCAGATCGGACAGCCGGAGCAGGTTCAGCGCCGAGACAGAATTCCCCGACGGTCGGACGTTGTCGAAAAACTCGCGGCCGCGCTTGAGAAGGCTCTTGTCGGAGCCATCGGTGAAGAAGTAGCCTCCGCGCTCCTTGTCCTGATAGATCCCGTCCTGGATCTGCTGCAGCCGCGCCGCCTCGTCAATCCACTTCCGATCGAAATCAGACTGGTACAGCTCGATGAGCCCGTCGATGAAGAAGGCATAGTCATCGACATAGCCGGGGAAACGTGCTTCCCCTTCCCGCCAGCGCCGCAGCAGCCGGCCATCCGGCGCACGGAGCCTGTTCAGGACGAAATGCGCGGCTTTCTGGGCCGCCTGGAGGTAGCGCGGCTCACCGAACGCCTGGTAGGCCCTCGCCATGGCCGAGATCATCAATCCGTTCCATGAGGTGAGCACCTTGTCGTCGAGATGAGGCCTGACCCGGCGCGCCCGGGCCGCGAGCAGCTTCTTCATCGCCAGATCGAGGACCTCCGGCCTGTTCGAGCGGGACTGACCGGGCTGCAGGTTGAGGATGGTCGCCGAGTGCTCGTAGTTTCCCCGCGCCGTCACGCCATACGCAGCCGCCACGGACGCGTACTCGTCGTGTGCGAGCAGGCGCTTCAGCTCGTCATCGGTCCAGAGGTAGAACTTCCCCTCGACCCCCTCGGAATCGGCATCCTCTGCGGAGTAGAAACCCCCTTCAGGGTGGGTCATGTCCCGGAGGACGTAGTCGAGGGTCTCGCGCGCGACGAGGGAGAACTCCTTCTCCTTCGTCGCCAACCACGCTTCGGTGTAAGCCGAGGCCAAAGACGCCTGGTCGTAGAGCATCTTCTCGAAGTGGGGGACGAGCCAGCGGTCGTCGGTTGAATACCGGTGAAAGCCCCCACCGACATGGTCGTAGATCCCTCCACGTGCCATGCACTCCAGCGTCGTCTTGACCATCCCGACGGCCTCGCCATTTTCCGTGCGCCGGTGGATGCGCAGCAGCAGCCGCATCGCATAGCCGGGGGGGAACTTCGGAGCGCCTCGCTCGCCGCCTCTGGCCGCGTCGAAGCCTGCACGGAACGAGCGGAAGAAACCGGCCAGCGTGTCCTCGGACAGCGACCCGCCTCGCTCCGCCAGCTCATGGCTCGCGAGGGCGGATGCGAGCCTCCTGCCGGTTTCCTCGACGCGGCCGCGATCCTCTTTCCAGGTCTTGGCGATGGCCCCGAGGAGCTCGAGGAACTGCGCGCGTGGAAAGTAGGTCCCGCCGAAGAAGGGGCGGCCATCGGGGGTGAGCCAGACCGACATCGGCCAGCCGCCGCGCCCGGCCATGGCCTGGACGGCAGTCATGTAGATATCGTCCACATCCGGCCGCTCTTCCCGGTCCACCTTGATCGAGATGAAGTCGCGGTTCAGCGCCTGCGCCACGTCGGGGTTCTCGAAGCACTCGTGCTCCATCACGTGGCACCAGTGGCAGGTCGAGTAGCCGACCGAAAGGAAGATCGGTTTGTCCTCCTTCCTGGCGGCCGCGAAGGCCTCGTCCCCCCAGGGGTACCACCAGACCGGATTGTCCTTGTGCTGGAGGAGGTACGGGCTCTTCTCGCGCCCGAGCCTGTTCCCCTTGCCGGGGGAAACCACCGCTCCAGTCACCGCTCGGTGCGACTCACCGCTCATGTCCACGCCCTTCTCGCTCATGCCGCCACCTGGTATCTTCGATCGTGACCCCACCCATGCACAGACTCCAAAACCCACCACCAAGCTCGCGGTGAGAGCCGCGAAACGGGGAAGCAGCCGGAAGGTCAAGCCGGCCGGTGAGCCGGAGCCTGAGACGCTCCTTCGGCGGATCGCCTCCGGTTCCGGTGGATGCAGCGTCCGGGCACCGCTACGGCTGCAATCAGCTCGTCGGCCCGCCGCCGGACGGAACGCAGTTCTTCGCGCCCGCGCAGGACGCGAAGCACTGATTCGAGTAGGTGCATCCCCCGTCGCAGGTGACAGGGTCATAGACCTCGGGACAGATGCAGCCCGCCCTGGGTCTGGGGCAACCACCCCCCGGCTTGCCAGCGAGGATCAGGCTAGCCCCCGCAGCCAGGACCAGAGTTGCCAGCAGGATGAACAGGACTCTAGCAATGCGATAGGACATCATCTTGCGCTCCATGAATCGCTCCGCCACGGCTGCCTGCGCCGCTTTCACACTTTGCGACCGGTCTTCGCGTTCGCGGGCATCAAGGATACCCCAAAGGACGTGAACAGGGAACGCCGCAGCACATGCACACATGCCGGGCGACCGGGGCGCTGCAAGGAGCCAGGCAAGGGGTTTCCAGAATCTCGCCGCCACAAAGATCCGTAGGCCGCTGGCTCCGAGGTATGGCAGGATGACCCTGAAGGAATGAGCCGTCCCCCCTACAAGCTCCTTCGCAGACGGAGTCTTTCCAGGCTCGTGATCACTTGCGAGCATGCTTCCCGCGCCCTGCCGGCCGGGCCGGCCTTGGACCGTGCCTCCCGAGAGATGCTTCGCTGTCACAGGGGATGGGACATCGGCATCTGGGAGATCGTGCGCGAGGTCTCGGGCCGGCTAGGGGCGACCGCGATCGGTGGGCGTTACAGCAGGCTCCTGGCCGATCTCAACAGATCGCCCTCCGACTCCAGCCTGATCCTGCCCGAGGTGGACGGGGTGAGGCTCCCTTTCAACACTCGAATGACCCCTCGCGAAGCGGGCCGTCGGGTGCAAAAGATCCATGCCCCCTATCACACCGAGATCGACCGCCAGCTCGCCCGGCGGGCAGTCGCCGGGGTCCTCCCCTTCCTGATCAGTTTTCATTCCTTCACTCCGTATCTGAACCCCCGCCGGAGGCGCTTCGACGTCGGGGTCTTGTACCAGGACCACCAGGACCTCGCCCGGGCGCTGGGGCGGTCCCTTGAGCGGTGCGGCTTCTCGGTGCGTTATAACCGTCCCTACTCAGGACTGGAGGGGCTCATCTACGCTGCGAGCCGTCATGGCTCCAACCATCGCGTCCCCTACCTGGAGCTGGAGTTCAATCAGCGGGCGCTCGACTCGAAGGGGAACTGCCGTCGAGTCGCGCGTGGGGCTGCAAAGGCCATCGACGAGCTTCTCCAGGAGATCCCACCGAGGCGGAGTTGAGGCGGAGGCTCTCTTGTCGGGGAAGATCGGCACCAGGAAGGGAAAGAAGGCTGGGAGCCCCCTGGAAAACAATACTTGACAGTAAGGTATTCTTTTTGGTAAAGTGTGCATTGCCATTATGGTTCGGGAACGTCGTCATGAGAAGAGAGCCATGAAATGAAGATCACGGCCCTCGAGGAATACGGGTTGAGATGCGTGTTGAGGCTCGCGATGGCCCAGGATGGAGGGCCGTTGACTGTCGCCGAGATCGCGTCCAGCGAGGGGCTGACGGTCCCCTATGTGGGGAAACTGATGTCAGTCCTGCGCCAGTCGGGGCTGGTGGAGAGTGTGCGGGGGCGCGGAGGAGGATATGTCCTGACTCGCCCGGCCCACCAGATCTCAGCCGAGGAGGTTCTCCATGTCCTCGGCGAACCGCTGTTCACCGCAACTTATTGCCAGAGCCACCCCGGCATCCTCGACGTGTGTACGCACCAGGGGAACTGCTCGATCCGGTCGGTCTGGCAGGTCCTCGGCGAGATGATCCACCAGGTCCTTCGCAAAACCTCCCTGGCCGATCTCTGCCAGCAGGAGGCGCAGTTGACCAAGCGCCTGGAGGATGGCTACCAGATCACGCTGCTGGGTCTCGGCGCTTCCGGAAGCGGCCCCGTCGGTTCCGGCGCGGCGCCAGCCAAGCTGCGGGAATAGAGCGAACAGGGGCCAAGAGAAGAAGGCCAAAAAATGACCACGACCAACAGGATCAGCGAGCTTGCGAACCGGGAATACAAGTGGGGCTTTGTCACGCTCATCGAGTCGGAGACGGTCCCTCCGGGACTGAACGAGGAGATCATTCGCGTCATCTCGGCCAAGAAGGGGGAGCCGGAGTTCATGCTGGAGTGGCGCCTGAAGGCCTACCGGCACTGGCTGACGATGACGGAGCCTCGCTGGGCGAAGGTGCACTACCCGCCGATCGACTACCAGAGCATCATCTATTACTCCGCCCCGAAGCAGAAGTCCGCTCCGAAGAGCCTCGACGAGATCGACCCGGAGCTGTTGAAGACCTACGAGAAGCTGGGGATCCCGCTCACCGAGCAGCAGAGGCTCGCCGGAGTCGCCGTGGACGCCGTCTTCGACAGCGTCTCTGTGGCGACCACCTTCAAGGAGAAACTCGCCGATCTGGGCATCATCT
>QHYA01000013.1:0-28187 GCA_003223995.1 Acidobacteriota bacterium
CATCATCACGAATCTCCATCACGCTCGTCGCTCCGAACAGTGGCGCGAGAGCGAAGGAGCAAGAATCCTCGTTCCGCAGGCCGACAGGGGCGGCTTCAAGAGCCCGGTTGACGGAAGCTTCTCCAGCGGCGAGAGGCTGCCGGGAGGTCTGCTCGCCATCGGGCTGGAGGGGATGAAATCCTCCGGCGAAACGGCGCTCTACTGGGAGGGCGATAGGGGCGGCCCGGCCTCCACGGGGGTGATGATCCTGGGGGACGCTCTGATCGGAAAGCCCCCGGGAGAGCTATCGCTGCTTCCATCCGAAATGGTCCCCGATGCTACCCGTGCGCGCCGGTCCCTGCGCCGCCTCCTGGAGTATCGCTGGGACACGCTTCTCGTCGGCGACGGCCGGTCGTTTCTGACAGCCGGCCGGGCGGCCCTGGAGAAGTTCCTCGCCTCCGGCGACTGAGGGAGCATTCCCCTCGCTGGCAGGACAGCGCGATGCAGGAGATCTCGCCCGGAATCCTGCTCTTTCAGTCGGCTCTCTATGCGATGCAAAGCGGTCTGCTCCTGCCCGCAAAGAGGGACAGCACAGAAGCGCAGGCGCTTCTGGTCGATCCGGGCATCCTCCCCTCCGAAGTCGAGGCCATCGCAAGGGCGCTCGATTGCGCGGGGGCCCGCGCGGGCCATGTTCTGCTGACACACTCCGACTGGGACCATCTCTCCGGGGCCTTCCGCTTCGAAGGGGCCGGTGTCATCGCATCGGTGGCATATCCGGATGAGGCCGCGGTGCGCGGTGAGCAGATCGCCCAGGAAATCGACCGGTGCGTCGTGGCCGCGGGGGAAAGCCGGAGCGTACCGTTCGTCCTCCCCTCCGCCGCCAGCCTCATCGGCTCGGAATCCGAGATCGTCGGAGCCCCCTACCGCGCCAGGGCCTTCCCCGCCCCCGGCCACACGGCCGACAGCATCGCGCTGCTGCTCGCCGAGAAGGGCGTTCTCTTTGCTGGGGACTATCTCTCGCCGATTGAGATCCCGTACGCCGAGTTCTCCATTGGCGAATACCGCAGAACTCTCGCGCGCTTTCGCCGGCTCCTTTCGAGCGGTCCCGTCGAGAGAGTCGTCCCCGGGCATGGACCAGCGATCTCGGCCTCCGAAGCCCTTGGAATCCTCGATGCGGACGGAGCGTACCTCGATCGTCTGGCCGAGGCCGTGAGGAGAGCCGTCGGGCGTGGAGGAAGCCGAGCAGAGGCCCTTCGGGCGGCCGGAGACGTGGAGGTCCCCCGCTTGGGATCCGACCCGGAGATCCTCGCCGGCCACGAAAGAAACGCGCGCCGCGCGGTGGACGAGTACTGGCCCGCAGCCCGGTGAGACGGCCGGCGGCGGCCGCGACCGGCCGTGGGCTGCTGGGCCATGTGGCCCACCTTCCGCGGTTCAGGCGACGAGGCTGGCGGGGGCGGGCTGAAAGATCTGGCTTTCGAAGAACACTTCGAGGAAGTCGAGGAGCTGCATCACCGTTTGCGCCTCGCCGATGCGCGCCCGCAGGAGCCGGCCATTGGGCAGGCCGCGGCTGTACCAGCCGGTGAAGGTTCGCATCTTGTGCAGCGCGAACTTCTCGTCCTCGCTGGCCGTGATGAGGGCGAAATGACGGCGGATGTGCTCCCGACGCTCCTCCAGCGTCGCGGCGGGGCGCCGTCGCCCCGACAGCAGCGCTGCCGCCTGGGCGAAGATCCAGGGGTTCTTCAGCGAGGCGCGTCCGATCATGACCGCATCGCAGCCGGTCCGAGACATCATCTCCAGGACGTCCTCCGGCTCCTCCACGTCGCCGTTGCCCACGACCGGGATGCGAAGGGCTTCCTTCAGCCGGGCGATCCTGTCCCAGTCCGCGCGTCCCGTGTACATCTGCTTTGCGGTGCGGGGATGGAGCGCGACAGCCGTCACTCCCTCCCCTTCGCAGATCCTCCCCAGCTCCACCCAGTTGGCCCTGGCCTCGTCGATGCCGGCGCGAAACTTCACCGTGAGGGGGATCCCGATCCTCGACCGCACCACACGGATGATCCGCCGAGCGAGTGCCAGGTCCCTCATCAGCGCGGCCCCAGCGCACCCCTTGAGGATCTTGTTGGCGGGGCAGCCCATGTTGATGTCGCAGACGTCGGCGCCGACCCCCTCGACGATCGCGGCGGCGTCGGACATCCGGCCGGTGTCCGAGCCGTAGATCTGGATCGCCAGCGGCCGCTCCTCGTGCTCGAAGGCGATCTTGTTCAGCGTCGTCTCGATCCCCCGCGTCAGCGACTCCGAGGAGATGAACTCCATCGACACCAGGCCGACGCTGCCGATCTCGCGGATGACGCGCCGGTATGCCCGGTCCGTGATTCCCGCCATCGGCGCGAGGATCAAGGGCGGATCGATGGGAACGGGGCCGTAATGGAGCATCCGGGACGGCCTACTTCAACCGCTTGATGATGTGCCAGCCATAAGGGCTCGTCCGGGGATCGTAGTCGGCCATGCCGATCTCCTGGACCTTCAACTTGAAGCCGACGTTTCCGAATGCCGGGACCATCGAGGGGCGGGCGTGCTCGCCTGAGACCTTCGTGACCCCATTGTTCGACATCGAGTAGATGCCGGGAGGGGCGTCGTCGGTGTACTGCTTCACCAGGGCGTCGAAGGGCTCCCCTTTCTGCGCCCGGGCGAGGATCTCGTACGCCAGGGCCTTCGCCTCATCCTGGGAGCGGGTGATGTTCTTGCCAGGGATGCTCCCCTTGAAGGCGATCAGGACGTGCTGGACGGTGATGTGCTCCGGTTCGGCGGCGGGCACGGCAGGGGGCGGCTGCTCCGCTACGGCCGGAGCCGGGGCCGGGGCGGGGGCCGGAGCTTGCTCCGGAGCCTTGTCGCCGGTTGCCCCCAAAGCTGCGAACGAGGTCGGAAAAATCAGCAGAAAGACAAAAGCCGATCGAGAAAGAGTCGCTCTCATCAGGTCCTCCTCAAGAAACAGGCCCTTATCCTATACGAAGTATCCGTTCCGTCCATGCTCAGACCACCTTCTCCTTCGGGGTCTCAGGCAGCCAGGAGCGGATGCGCGATAGCGCATCGGGGGTGACGGCGCGCTCTCCCGCCTCGACCTGCCGGCTCACCAGTCCGCGGCGTGTCACGATCGTCCCTCCCAGCCCCACGCGTGGGCGCAGGATGACCAGCCGATCCTTGAGCGGCCCCTTGGCCAGGTGCCGCCGGCGGAGGGCGCCTCGCGGGTCGCGCCCGATGTCCACCGCGATGACGCAATCGGCGGAGATCGGAGGGGCGAAGGCCCGCTCCACCGGCACGGAGTCGACGAGCCCGCCGTCGATCAGCCGGTATTCGCTGCTGCGGCCCTTGACGGAGAACGGGCCGAGGATAAACGGCACGGCGGCGCTTCCGCGCACTGCCTGCCCGAG
This sequence comes from Acidobacteriota bacterium, assembly GCA_003223995.1. Lineage (GTDB taxonomy): Bacteria > Acidobacteriota > Polarisedimenticolia > QHYA01 > QHYA01 > QHYA01. Next base: position 3,405 of record QHYA01000013.1, read on the forward strand.
ACCGAGCCCATCGTTGTCCTGCCCCGTCGCGAAGAGGATCAACCGGCGGGATCTGAGGTCGAAGGCAAGAATGCCGATCTTCTTGACGCCATGATGAAGGACATCGAAGGAGGCCCGGTCCAGCAACGTGAGCCACTCCTCGATCCGTCCGGCGTAGCCGGAGGCCATCCGCGACAGGGCCGGGATGCGCGAGCGGGAGGCGCCGTAGGCGAGCAGCATCCGCGAGCCGAGCTGCGAGACCTGCCCGATGCATTCGTCCACGGGCCATCCCACCCCCGCGTGGTACCCGGCGATCAGGGCCCCGGCGGAGACCCCCACGATCGCGTCGATAGGGACGTTTTCGCAGCGCAGCCGCCTGAGCACTCCGAGAGAGGCGCGCCCCCTGAAGCCGCCCGCTCCGAGCACCAGCGCGATCGAGGGGCGCAACGTCACAGACCTTTCAAGAAAAGGGTCCTGACCCGTGCGCTCTGGATCTCGACGATGCGGACGGCGTGGTTGTTGGTGTCGGCCACGTAGAGATCGCCGGCGAGAATCGACAGCCCTCCCGGCTCGTTGAACTCGGCCTGATGTCCGTCTTCGCGGCCAGGGCGGCCCGAGCCGGCGAAGCGGGCCGCCGAGCCGGTCTCCGGGTCGAGTTTCTTGACGCGATGGTTGTAGGTGTCGGCGATGTAGAGCTGCCCGCCGTTCAGGGCTACGTCCAGAGGGTGCTGCAGGAGGACCTCGCTGCCGGTCCCGTCGCGGTCGCCAAAATCGAAAAGCCCCACGCCGACGATCGTCCGCACTCGTTCCTTTCCCTTCGGATCGGAGAGAGGAACGGCGCGGATTGCCGAGGCTTCGCTGTCGGCGACATAGAGAACGTGCCCGTCGGTGGCTAGACCGCTCGGCTGGTTGAAGGAGGCGCTCAGGCGCGGCCCGTCGGCGAGCTGCTCGAGTCCGTTCCCGGCGAAGGGGCCGATCTCACCGGCCTCGAGATCGAACACGCCGATCTGATGGGAGCCGGCAAGCGCGATGAAAAGGCGTTCTCCTGCAATGACGAGATCCCAGGGGGATGAGATCGGGATCTTGCGGGCGGGGCCGCTTCGGACGGGCCCGAGCCCCTGAGCTCCAACGCCCGCGATCGTCTCGACGAGACGCCGCGCGAGGTCGATCCGGCGGATGGTGTGGCTTTCGGAGTCCGCGACGTAGAGGAAACCGCCGGCGAGGGCCATCCCCTGCGGAGCGGAAAAGCACGCCTCCTCGAAAGTTCCGTCTCTCCAGCCGCCGTTGCCGCTTCCGATGACTGTCTTGACGTTTCCATCGGGGTCCGAGACGACCACGCGATTGCCGCCGCTGTCGGCGATGAAGATCCGCTCCTCCGAAGCGAGCAGCTTGCCGGGAAACAGCGGCCCGGAGGTGGTCCGGGAAACGCTCGCGCCGCCGGGTCCCGCCGCGGGGCCACCGCCCGGGAGGACGCCCACCGCCTCCACCGGCCCGCCGCCGCCCGGGTTGCCTGTGCCCCCGCCGGCCGCGAGCACGGCGGGGCTGCGGTGAAGCCGTCCCTTTGCGTCCTCGTTGCGGATCATCGCCGCGAGGAAGGGGGCGAGAGCTTCGTAAGGGCTCTCCCCGGCCTGCACCGCCGCCACGCGCCCCTCCGGGTCGATCACGGCGATGGTGGGCCAGGCGCGCACGCCGTAGGCTCGCCAGACGCTGAAGCGGCTGTCGTTGACCACCGGATGGCGGACGCCATACTTCAGGACTGCCTGATGGATCCCCTCGCTGATCCTTTCCCTGTCGAACTTGGCGGAGTGCACGCCGATGACCTGGACCTCCTGACCGAACGCGTCCTCGACCTTCCTCAACTGAGGAAGCTCATGCAGGCAGTTGATTCAGCCGTAGGTCCAGAAATCGAGCAGGACGATCTTCCCGCGCAGGTCGGCGAGCTTCAGAGGCTTGTAGGAGTTGATCCACTCGAGGCCTTCGGGGAATTCCGGCGCATGGACGGGGTTCACCCCATCACCTCGGTGAATCGTCCCATACGGCGGAACTTCAGGTAGCGTTCCCTGATGCGCTCTTCCGGGTCGAGGGCCGAAACCTCGTCCAGTTGCCGCGACAGGACCTCGCCGACGATCTTCGCGGTTCTGGCCGGGTCGGCATGCGCCCCTCCCTCCGGTTCGGGGATCACTTCGTCGATGACCCCCAGCTCCCGCAGGTCCTGGGTAGTCAGTCTCAGGGCGCGCGCCGCATCCCGCGCCATCCCCTGGTCGCGCCAGAGGATCGCGGCGCAGCCTTCGGGCGGGATCACGCTGTAGATCGCGAACTCCTGCATCAGCACGAAGTCGCCGATTGCGATGCCCAGCGCGCCGCCGCTTCCGCCTTCCCCGCTGACCAGGACGTCAGGATGGGCCGGCGGAACTTCTCGGCGATGCGCATCACGCGCAGGGCCTTGCGGTAACCTTCCGGCCTCGGCATTCCGAAGTTCCGCCGCACCTTTTCCTTTGTGTCCCTTCCCTTCTGGTGCCCGATGACGGCGATGGCGTGCCCGAGGAAGAAGGCGAAGCCCGCTACGATGGCCGGGTCGTCGGCGAATTTCCGGTCGCCGTGGACCTCGACGAAATCGGTGCAGAGGTGCTGGATGTAGTCGAGCGTGTAGGGTCGGCGGGGATGGCGGGCGACGAGGGTCTTCTGCCAGGGGGTCAGGCGGGAGTAGATCTCACGGCGCAGCTCGGAGAGCCTCTGCTGGAGCCGCTGGATCTCGCGCTGCTTGGCATCGTCGCTGAAACCGGACAGCTCCTCGATGCGCCTCTCGATCTCGATGATCGGCTGCTCGAAGTTGTCTTCTTCCGCCATTCCTCTCCCGGCCGAACCCGACGGGCAATCGCGGCAGTCTTGCCCGAGGCCTTTCCCCTGTCAAGGCTCGGGGGGCAAAGAGGCGGGTGGTCGTGGGGCCGCCCGCAACGCGCAGAGCGCCTGGGTCGCGCCCTTCACCCCTCCAGATCACCGGCCAGGCGTCTGGCCATCCCCGCTTCCTCCTCCGGCGTCTTCACAATGCCGTCCAGCCGGGCGGCGAGGATCTCCCGCAGGATCCTCCCGTGGGCAGGCCCGGGGGGGATCCCCATCCGGATCAGATCGTCCCCTCCAAGGGCTGGCCGGACGCGGCTGAGGCGGTTCAGATGAGCGACGACCGCCCCTTCGACCTCCGGCGAGAGCGCCGCCGCCGCGAGCGCTTCCTCTGCGCTGGACCGCTCGAGAGCAAAGTAGATCCCACTCGCGGAATCGAGGAGCGGCGCCAAGCGCAAAGCCAACCCTCTGGCCTCCGCGACCGCTCCGATCGCCAGCTCCCTGTCTCCCCCGCGCAGGTCGAGGCGGTCCGCTAGACGCTGCACATCTGTGGCCCGGTTCTCAGCGAGCAGCATCGAGACAAACAGGGCCAGCCGGCGTGGCTCGCCGCCTTCCGCGAGCGGTCGTGTCCGATCCAGCAAAGCGTCCAGACGCCCAAGCCGCGCAAGGGCTTCCTCCGAAGCGGCCGCATCTGGGAAGATCGCGGACAGGAGACCGCTTCCGGCGAGGAGCTCTGCGGTTCGCCTCAGCGGCATCTCCAGAAGAAGGAGCGACAGCTCGCGCCGCAGCCGGGAGCCGGAGAGCAGATCGAGAACTCCCTGCCTCGAGGCCTCCGACATCCATCGCGAGGTCCCTTGCTCGAGCCTGAATCCGAGCCGGTGGGCGAACCTCACGGCTCGCAGGGCCCGCGTCGGGTCGTCGATGAAAGACCGGTCGTGGAGGACGCGGATGAGACCGAGGTGCAGGTCTCGCACTCCTCCGCATGGGTCCCGGAGCTTCCCGAAGCAAGCGGGCTCGACGTGGATCGCCAGGGCGTTGATCGTGAAGTCGCGCCGCAGCAGGTCCTCATCGATGCCGGCGGGTTCGACCACGGGAAGAGCCGCCGGAGAGGGGTAGATCTCTCGCCGCGCGGAGGCCAGGTCGATTGTCTCTCGCTGGGGCAGCTCGAGCTTTGCGGTGCCGAAGCGCGTGGGAGAGCGGGCTGTTCCTCCCAGTCTGGCCGCCAGTTCCCCGCCCAGCGCCGTGGCGTCTCCCTCGACGACCAGGTCCAGCTCGCGCACGGGCCTGCCGAGCAGCAGGTCGCGAACGCAGCCGCCGACCAGACAGCATGCCGCCCCTCTCCCCGCGGCCAGGCGCCCTGCCAGCTCGATCAGCTCGATGCGCTGGGGGGAAAGCCGCTGCCGGAGTATTTCCGAACGGCGGGTGGCGCGCATCGATCATTCCGCCCGTGGATGGTGGCGACGATAGACCTTCTGGAGCCTCTCCTGTTCCACGTGGGTGTAGATCTGCGTCGTGGCGATGTCGGCGTGGCCGAGCATCTCCTGCAGCGAGCGCAGATCGCAGCCGCCCGCCAGGAGGTGGGTGGCGAACGTGTGGCGCAGCGTGTGCGGGCTCATCCGGCCGGCCAGTCGATGCGGCGAGATCACCGACGGGAACGAGCCGCTCCTTCGCCCCCTTGCCGAAGGCGCTGAGGTAGCCTGCTGAGAGCTGAAGGTCCTGCAGGCGAAGAGACAGAAGCTCGGACACGCGAAGCCCGGTTGCATAGAGCAGCTCGATCGCGGCCGCGTCGCGCATGCCGAGAGGGAGGGAACGGTCCGGCGAGGCGAGCAGAGACTCGACCTCTTCGTGATTCAGCAAGCGTGGCAGGGGGGGATGGGGGCGCGGCCGGCTCAGGTCGGCGGAGGGGTCGCGCCGGATCAGTCCCTCTCCCGCCAGCCAGGTGAAGAAGCCGCGGATGGCGGAGAGGCGCCTCGCGACCGTTCGCGCGGAGGCCCCCGCGATCCGCCAGCTCTTCAGCAGATCGAGAAAGTCCTCGCGCGAGGCCTTCACGATGGGCCTCTTCTTCGAGGCCATCGAGGAGTGCAGCAACGCGAGGTCCCGCGCATAGGCGTCGAGAGTGTTCTTCGAGAGGCCGCGCTCGGCCGCCAGATGGTCGAGGTAGGCGCCCAGATGCGGCGGCAAGGATCGGGAGGCTTCCACGACCGTCAGCTCCTGGGGTCGAGCAGGAACGTCACCGGCCCGTCGTTGACCAGCTCGACCTCCATCATCTCTCCGAAGAGGCCAGTCTTGACCGGAACGCCGAGCCGCCGCAGCTCCGCGACGAACTTCTCGTACATCAGCACGGCCCGTGCGGGCTCCTCCGCACCGTCGAAGGAAGGTCGCCGCCCCTTGCGGGTGGAGGCGGCCAGGGTGAACTGCGAGACGACGAGCGCCTCGCCGGACACGTCGAGCACCGAGAGGTTCATCTTCCTGTTCTCGTCATCGAAGATCCTCAGCCCCGCCGTGCGGTCCGCGAAGTACTCGGCCTGCTCGGCGTCGTCGCCGGCCTGCACGCCGACGAAGACCAGAAGCCCCCTGTCGATGGAGGCGATCTTCCTGCCGGATACTCTCACCTTCGCGCTGCTGACGCGCTGCAGGAGCACCCTCATCAGGCCCTTTCGCGCGACAGCCGTCCCGTAACGGCGTGCGTGACCTGCTGGATCTCCTCGATGCCCAGCAGCCGGGCGAGAGCGAGCGTCAAGGCGAGTCCGAACACGATCACTCCCGCCAGCCAAGCCATGCCGTAGAGGCCCAGGTGGCCGGTTCCGAACGGCGCCACGCGCCACAACAGGGCGCAGCAGGCGCCCATGATGGCGGCGCCGGCGGCCGAGCGGATGAAGGAGGCCCCCACGCCGAGATCGGAAAAGCCTCCGACTCGCCGGCCGAGAATCACCCACAGCGCCACCACATTGAAGCACGCCACGAGCGATGTGGACAGCGCCAGTCCCCGGTACTGCAGCACGGGGATCAGCGCGAAGCTGCTGGCGATCTTGATGCCGACGGAGATGAAGGAGACCCGCACGGGAGTGGCCGTGTCGCCGAGTGCGTAGAAGGTCGGCACGACGATCTTGAGGCACGAATAGGCGCCGAGCCCGAGGGCATAGGCGAGGAGCACCGAAGCCGTCGCCATGGTGTCCGCGGCTTGGAACTTCCCGCGCTGGAACAGAACGCGGATGATCGGCTCGCGCAGGGCGATCAGCCCCGCCGTCGCGGGCAAGGCCAGTGCGAGCGCCAGGCGAACGGCCGAGGCCACTCGCCTCCGCAGCGACTCCATGTCTCCCACGGCCGCATCGCGAGAGACGCCCGTCAGGTTGACGGTGCCGATCGCGACGCCGATCAGCCCGATCGGCAGGTACATGAGTCTGAACGCGTACTGGAGCCAGGCGATCGCCCCGTTCCACTGGGAGGCGAACACGGTGTCGACGAGGATGTTCACCTGCACGGCCGCGAGCCCGATGGCGGCCGGAAGCATCAGGGCGCTCATTCGCCGTACGCCAGGATCGGAGGTTCGGGGCCAGGGGCGGAAGCGGTATCCCAATCGTGCGGCGGTGGGCAACTGCACGCCGAACTGGAGGATCACGCCCGCGAGCGCCCCGAAGGCGAGGGCGTAGATCGTGGGCCATCCGAGCCGGACGACCAGCGGATAGAGCGCGATCGTGACGGCGACGTTCGCCACGTTGAAGACGGCCGGTGCGAGCGCAGGCAGGAAAAAGCGGCCGAAGACGTTCAGCACGCCCATCATCACGGCGGCCATCGCCACGAAGAGCAGGAACGGGGCCAGGATGCGCGTCAGCTCGGTGGTCAGCTCGAGCTTCCCCGGCTGGCCCGCGAAGCCGGGTGCGAGCAGGCTCGCCAGAGGACGCGCCGCGAGGATGATCAGCAGCGTCACGGAGCCGAGCAGCAGGACGAGTATTCCGATCACCGCGTTGGCGAGCCTCCATGCGGCGGGGGGGCCATCTCGCCGGAGCGTGGCGGTGAACGTGGGCACGAACGCCGCGGACAGGGCGCCCTCGGCGAAGAGGTCCCTCAGCAGGTTGGGGATGCGGAACGCGATCAGGAAGGCTTCGTACTCGGTGGCCGCGCCGAACAGCGCCGCGATGACCGACTCGCGGACCACTCCGAGCACGCGGCTGATCATGGTCGCGGCGCTCACCGCCCCCGCCGAGCGCGCGAGGGAGCGATCGCGGCCGGCGCTCATGGGGGCGCATTCTGTCAGAGGTACCGGGGTCCCGCAAGGCTCTTCGAGTTCGCTGCGCCTCGCTCATCGAGGCGCGCACGGACCGAGCGCGTTTCCCGGAGCCGGGGTGCCGGCTTTCCCGCCGCCGGGAAAACGGTTTTGGTAGGTGATCTCGCTCTGGCGGGGCCGGTGTTAGAATCTCCTTCGGCTTCAAAGCGGGAGATCTCTATGGCAAGCGTCAACAAGGTGATTCTGATCGGCAATCTCGGACGCGATCCCGAAATCCGATTCACGCCGGGGGGCGCGCAGGTCTGTAACTTCACCCTCGCGACCAACGAGCAGTGGAAGGACAAGAGCGGGCAGCGACAGGAACGCACCGAATGGCACCGAATCGTGGTCTGGGGGAAACAGGCGGAGATCTGCAAGGAATACCTTGCGAAAGGACGTCAGGTTTACGTCGAAGGCTCCCTTCAGACACGGGAGTGGAACGACCGAGACGGCAACAAGAGGACCACCACGGAGATACGGGCCATCAGGATCCAGCTGCTCGGGCGCGCCGATGGGGCACGCGCGGAAGGGGCGCCTGCCGGTCCTATCGGCTCCGGCGCGCCGGAGGAGACCGACCCGGAGTACACCGACGACGACGTCCCGTTTTGAATAGCCCCCCAGCGCGATTGGCGCGCTTCGCTCCTAGCATTCTTCTAGGGGAGTCCTTCCAGGCCTCGGTTGGGGGGATCTCTTGCCATTCCTCCTCTCGCCCCCTGTCCAGTAAGCCGCCTTTCTTCCGCGCAGGTTCGAAAGCGCAACTTGTGAGAAGGGGGAGGGCATCGTATATTGGGGCGGCCATGGCCAATTGGCGGCTGGCCTGGTGGTCACGGAAGCCATTCCTGAAGATGAGACGCTCCGCTTCCTGCAGAAGCTCCGCGCGGGAGCCGTTCACGGGCGGTGGTAGACCTGAGCGCAGGTCGAGCCCTCCTGCTGGCAGATCCACCGGGTCCAGTTGGCAGCCGGCCCTTGCGATCACCCTTGTGATGCCGGCCCTGCTGCTCGCCTTTCCCGTGCTTGCGGCCGGAAAGGCTCACAGCCATTCGCCCAAGGACGGCGAGTTGGTCGGCCCTCACCCATCTCTGATTACGACGAAGAGGACGGGCGGGGAGCAACCTTGTTGGTGCGCGACAATCTCGCCGAGGGGACGTGGTGGTGGAGGGTGATCGTGCACGACGGGGCCGCGGACTCTGGCCCCGATTTCATCTCGTCCTTCAAGGTGGATGCGACGCCTCCAGCCGAGGTGGAGGGCCTGAAGGTCACCTACGACCGGGCCACTGGATCCGCAAAGCTCAAGTGGGACCCGGTCTCGCTCGATCTCGAGGGACGGGCCGAAACGATTTCGCTCTACAGGGTTTACTGCTACGACAAGCGCGGCATCTTTCCGCAGGGGAACCTCAAGTTGCTGGGGACGAGCGATTCGGAGAGCAGCGCTGGGATGGCCTTGGCGACGTTACTGTTTCCCTCCTCCTGAACCGCCCCGGGTCTTGCGGCCGCGCATTCGCCGCGTCTGATCCTTCGCGGCCGTCTTCGGCGGTCGTGACGGCCCCCCCGGCCGGGGAGCAGGACCGTGCAGGACATAGGGGCCACTCTTGGCTCGATTGACGAAGCGTCCCTTCATGTCCGCTCTGCCCCTTCCTCTTCGCCTTCTCGCTGCTTGACACGCGCGCCGGCGGGAGTCATCCGCGAGCGCTGAAGTTCGCCTCCCCTCGGCTCGGATCCACAACGTTCATTGTCCTGAAGAACCGTCTGTAGAAGCCCCGATCTCGCGTGAGCAGAGCGTCCGCCTGATGCTGAGCGTGGGCGCCAACGAGAAAGTCCGCCATGACTCTTCTGGTTGGTTTCACCGACTTCCTCCGGCTGTCGCGCCAGAGCTTCCCCGCGGACAGCGCCGCTGCGGGAGTAAGTGGGTCGAAGCGCACACCCAGCAGATCAATGGCTTCGCCGAATGCCTCGTCCGATGGGAAGTGCGCTCGGACTTCGGCCCAAACCACCTCACACGCCAGGAGGGCCCCCGAATCATAGGCCGCCCGCAGAGCCTTGCGGGAGGACTGTCCGAACCGGCTGTCCGCCCCCAGCACATCGAGGAGGACCGATGAATCCACGGCGGTTCTCATCGCCTTCTTCTCATGCGAGCTCGGCGGCTCGCGCTCGGCTTGATCACGGGTCCGCGCATCTCATCGAGGAGAAGATCCACCGGCTTTCCCAGTCTGAGCCGCCCGAAGACCCGGTCTACGGGATGGTCCCCGGGGCCTCCTTTGTGAAGAAAGGCGCCCCCTTCCCGCAGCTCAAAGCTGACAACTGTCCCGGGCCGCAACCCGAGCTTCTCCCGGATCTCGGCAGGAATCGTCACCTGCCCCTTCGACGAAAGGCTGCTCTTCATTTGTAAAGCGTATGACGCCTTACGCTAAGCGTCAAGGGATTATTTCAAAGGCAGACGATGGAACGCTTCGCGCAGCCTTTCGAGATCGCTCTCGTCGTTGAAGGCATGAGCCGAGATGCGGATCCGGCCATTTCGCTCGGCCACGATCACGCCGTCTTCCGCCATCCCCTCCACGACGTGCCCCATGGCCCCGGCCGCTTCGCCGGCGGCGAACGGGTTCCTCAGCTCTCCGACAACGATCCCTGATCGCCTCTGGTCCGTCTGCGGCCAGACCCTCTCGAATCCTTCCTCCAGCAGAAGCTGGGCGACGAGCCTCGCGAGGCCCAGGATGCGCTGCTCGATCCGCGCTGTCCCGACAGTCTCGAACAGATCGAGTGCCGCCTCCATGCCCACATGCGAAAGGAACGCCGGGCTGCCGCCATCCAGCCGCCGGGCGCCCGGACACGGCTGGAGGTCGTAGCGCAGCAACTCCCGCAGCTCGTTCCTCCGGACGGAGCGCCAGCCCAGCCATCGGCCCTCCGCCCGCTCCTCCCAGCCGTGCCGTACGTAAAGAGCTCCCGCCCCCACCGGAGCAGGGATCCATTTCACTGCTGCGAAGGCCAGAAAATCGACCGGCGCCTTGCTCACATCGACCTTCAGCGCCCCTGCCGCCTGCATCGCGTCGATCACGAGGGCGATGCCCCTGCTCCGGCAGAAAGCGGACAGCGTCTCGAGATCCAGCCGCGTGCCGTCGGCAAAAGAGACCAGGCTCGCGCAGATGGCGCGCGTCGCTTCGTCGCACGCCTCCATCAGATGATTCTCCGTCACCGGGCCGCGAGGGGGGCCTGCGAAGCGCACCTGCGCCCCCTCCCGCTCGTAACGCCGCCAGGGATAGACGGCAGAAGGGAACTCGTTCGCCGGCAGGACGATGTTTTCTCCCGCAGCGGGGCGCACGAGCGAGGCCGCGCGGAAGAGCCCTCCGGTGACACCCGAGGTGAAGGCGATCTCCTCGGGGCTAGCCGAGATAAACCGGGCGATCTTGCATCTCAGCCGTTCGGAGAAATCGATGCCGATGGAACCGCCGAGGTCCTCCTTCTGCCAGCGGTCGAGGTGGGAATCGAGAGCGGCGCGGACGGGCAGGGGCAACGGCCCCATCGAGGCGTTGTTCAGGTAGGCCAGCTTCAGAGTGACAGGGTAGAGACGCCGGAATTCCTGCCAGTCCACAGAACCCCTGAGGGAGATGCGGGAGAAACCGCCTCCCGATCCGCCGGGCTAGCCCGGCTGGGGAACCGGACTTGATTCCCTGCCGAGCGGCGAGTCCGGAAACTCTTTCGCCAGTTGCTGGCGAATCTGGCTGGCCTCCTGTGCCTTCCCCTGCTGATCGAGGATCTTGGCCAGGTCGAAGAGGACCAGGTCCTTGGGGTATCCGGTCTCCTGCTGGGCCATTTCACGGAAACGCTGCTCGGCGGTCGCAAGATCGCCCCGCTGCGCCGCGGTGGTCGCCAGCGCATGCTGGATCAGGCCCCGCAGAACCGAATCCTTGGCGCCCGCGATGGCCTGCTGAAAAGCGGCCTCAGCCTCGGAGGCTCTCGACAGCCTCAGAAGCGCCACGCCCTGGTAGTAGGCGGCGAGGCTGCCGACCGTGCCTCCCGACTTCCCGGCGTTCTTCAACGCCGCCAGAGCAGCCTCGTCCCGGGCATGATCCGACGCAAACGCGGCGCCGGGTCGGAGGCCGGCCTCGGCGTCCTTCTCCTGCACCGGCGAGAAAAGAAGCGATGAGGCCCGGGCCAGCTCGGCTTCCGCCAGGGTCCGGGAATGAACCGTCCAGGCAAAAATCCCGACTCCGGCCAGAACGATTGCCACCGCGCAGCCGGAATAGACCGCGAGCTGACGCCAGTTCTGCTCGAACAGAAGCGTCAAGCGCGACATCAGGTCGAGGAATTCGTCGTGCTTCATCTCCTGGCGTGTAATCCGCCTTGTCACCATCGTTCCTCGCTCCTCCTCGGCCCTGGTTCCCGGGCTTCCGGCCAGCGATTCGTTCTGCTTGCCTCTCGATCTCCTACCTCTCGATCGCTAGGCTCTCGATCTTTTCCTCTCGTGCCGGAGCGAACTCCGCTCGAGCGCCGCTGCCTGTACTTCCTGAGCTGGCCGTGGTGGGCGTGGGAGGACTTGAACCCCCGACCAAGAGTTTAGGAAACTCCTGCTCTATCCGCCTGAGCTACACGCCCAGCTTCCAGGAGAGAAATCTTAGCATGCCGGCCGATACACATCGTCTTCTGTGATCAGGGGCCCACCGATACCCCTCGAGGGTTCCCACCCTGCATCAGGACGAAACCTCGACGAGCAGTTTTTTCTCCCTCCGGTGATCAATTGGAGTACATTCCCACCAGAGATCGCAGGTTGTCGCGAAATCCCACCTCGGAGGGTCGCCCGTGAAGTCGCGAGCCGGTGCGTTGACGCTGCAGTTGCTTCTCGTCGCGGTCATTGTTTCAATGCTCCCCCGGGCCGACGCGGGAGCGGAATCGAAGCTCGAGTTGAGGGTCGCCTCGTTCGACCCGCTCTCCGGCCTCCCTGCGCTCCCCGAGGGTCGGCGGATCAAGACGCCTCCGCAAACAGGGCCGTCTTATTACCTGGTTCAGATCGAGGGGCTCCTGACGCCTCCGTGGGCCGCGGCGCTGCAGGCCGCGGGCGTCGAACGGCTTGGCTTCGTCCCCGAGAACACGTTCGCCGTTCGCATCGACGCCGGGCGTCTCGACGCCCTGCGTGCCCTGCCATTCGTCCGGTGGATCGGACTGTTCGAGCCCGGCTACAAGATCAGCCCCGAGATCGGGATCAGGCCGTTTTCCGACCCCTCCCGCCGCTCGGAGCCCTTCTACCGGCTGACGCTCGACCTCTGGCCCGGAGAGAGCCCTCAGGCGGTCGCCGCTGCCGTCAGATCCGCAGGCGCCGAGGTGATGAAGGTGGAGCCCGGGCCCTATCCGCTGCGGCTGCGCGTGAAGGCTGCCCCTGCGCTGCTCGATACTCTTGCGCAGATCCCCGCAGTTCAGTGGATCGAGGAGATCGGCGAGATCGATCTTCGCAACACGACGACCCCCTGGGTGATCCAGTCGGACATCCAGGATCAGTACCCTGTCTGGAACCGAGGGATCCACGGCGAAGGGCAGATCATCGGCCACATCGACGGCAACCCCGACATGGACTCCTGCTATCTGAAAGACCCCTCCAACAACACGCCCGGGCCGAACCACCGGAAGGTCGTCGCCTATCGCTCGAGCAGCGGCCTTGGCCGCGACGCTCACGGCACTCACACCGCGGGCACGGCTGCGGGCGACCGAAAACCGATCGACGGATCGACCTACGCGAACGGGAACGCCTGGGCCGCGAGGATCTCCCACTCGAACCTCAACGACATCACGGGCAGCGGCAGCGCCCCGTCGAACCTCTATTCCTATCTCGATGCCGCGCACAACGATGGCGCCCGCGTCCACACGAACTCCTGGGGGGATGACGGGACGCGCTCCTACACGACCTGGTGCCGCGACATCGACCAGTTCTCCTATGACCGGGAGGACGACCTGGTCCTGTTTGCCGTGAGCAACGGATCTGTCGTGACGACACCGGAGAACGCCAAGGACTGCGTCGGGGTCGGCGCGTCGGGCCACTCGCCGAACCAGGAGAACTTCTGCTCGGGGGGCAGAGGGCCGACGCTGGACGGCCGCCGCAAGCCGGAGGTCTTCACTCCGGGATGCAGTGTCATCTCTGCCCGCTCCTTCGCAGCTTGCGACACGACCACGATGACGGGCACGAGCATGGCCAGTCCGTCCACGACCGCGGCCGCCGCCCTGATCCGCCAGTACTACGAGGAGGGCTGGTATCCCTCCGGGGCCAAGACCCCCTCGGAGGCCATCACGCCCTCCGGAGCGCTGACCAAGGCCACACTGATCAACGGAGCCGTGAACATGACCGGAATCGCGGGCTATCCCTCGGATCAGGAGGGATGGGGGCGGGAGCTGATGGACAGGGCTCTCTACTTCGCCGGGGACGTCCGGGGCCTCTCGGTCCTCGCCGACAAGCGCAATGCCGACGGCCTTGCAACCGGCGAGGAGCAGGGCTTCAATCTGCAGGTTTCCTCCTCCGTCGAGCCGCTGCGGGTAACTCTTGTCTTCACGGAGCCTCCTGCGGCGCTCTTCGCGAATCCGGCCACTGTCAACGACCTTGACCTGACCGTGACCGATCCGAGCGGGAACGCGTACCTCGGCAACGTCTTCGATACGACCTCAGGAAACTCCGTCACGGGCGGGACGCGCGACTCGAACAACGATGTCGAGCAGGTCCAGGTCGCCTCCCCTCCCGCAGGGACGTGGCAGATCAAGGTGCGGGGGGCTGCGGTGAACCAGGGCCGGCAGGGGTATGCCCTCGTCGCCACGGGCGACGTGGCCTCCGTCGTCGGCCCCTCGCTGAGGCACGACAGCCACCAGATCCAGGATTCCTCGGTCTACGGGAACGGCGACGGCGTCGTGGATCCAGGCGAGACTGTGACGATGCCGGTGACGCTCCGGAACTCCGGGAGCGCCGATGCAACGGGCGTCTCGGCGCGAGCCTCCTCCGGTCTCCCCGCGAAGGTGAAGATCACGACTGCGACAGCCAGCTACCCCGACATCCCCAAAGGGTCCGCGGGAACTTCGAACGCGCCTCACTACGAGTTCGCGGTGGCCCCCGACGTGACCTGCGGGACGAGCCTTACCTTCAGCCTCGACTGGTCGGCGAGCGCGATGGAGGGGACCACGAGCTTCGTCGTCGATATCGGGAAGGACAGCGCCGACTATCCCGCCGCTGACGTGCCCCTGACGGTCCCGAAGAAGACCATCGCAGGCGTCGTCTCCACGATCAACGTCTCGGACTCGTTCACGAACGCGGATGTCCTCGCGGCGGTCAATCTCAAGCACAACAACGTCGGTGAAATCATCATGAAACTGACATCGCCCGCGGGAACGACGGTCACCCTCCACAACAAGTCGCGCGCCGGGCAGGCCGACATCAACACGACCTATGACAGTCTCACCCAGCCCGACGGACCCGGCACGATGAACGACTTCAACGGCCAGACCTCCTCCGGGGCCTGGAAGCTGACGGTGATCGACGACACCTCCGGGGCAACGCCGCCGGGCCAGCTCGTCTCCTGGTCGCTGCACCTCCTGGCCACGGGACCATTCCGCTGCACGCCCCTGAACTGCGGCAGCCCTGTCCCCGGCCCCCTGGGAGACTCGGTGAAGCTGTCCCGCTCGGGGGCTGCGGACCTACTGCACGACTGGGACCCGATTGCCGGCGTTGCCGACTACCGCCTCTGGCGCTCCAGCAGTCCCGCTTTTTCTTCGGAGGAGGCGGTGGCGAAGATCACGGGCGCTACCCAGTACCTAGAGACCGGCGCCTTGACCGCTCCAACCTCGTACTACTACCAGGTCCGCGGCGTGAATTCGTGCAACCAGGAAGGCCCGTAGGGGCGAGTCAGTAGGTGACCAGGCTGAAGATCGGCAGATCGGGAAGCTTCTCGCGCCCGCGCAAGGCCTCCAGTTCGACCAGGAAGGCGCAGCCGACGACCTTGGCTTCGGCCTGTCGCGCGAGGGCCACCGTGGCATTCGCCGTTCCCCCCGTCGCCAGCAGGTCATCGACGACAAGGACCCTCTGGCCGATCTTCAGAGCGTCCGCGTGCATCTCCAAGGCGTCCTGGCCGTACTCGAGCATGTAGTTCATCCGCAGGGTGGCTGCGGGAAGTTTTCCGGGTTTGCGAACCGGCACCAGCCCCGCGCCGAGCTGATAGGCGACGGCCGAGCCGAGAATGAAACCTCGAGATTCGATTCCCAGAATCTGGTCGATCTCTTCTCCCCGGTACCTTTCGACGATCCGGTCGACCGCCAGACGGAAAGCTGACGGCTCCTTCAGCAGCGGAGTGATGTCTCTGAAGAGAATGCCCGGCTTGGGAAAGTCCGGAACGTCTCGGATCAGCTTCTTGAGATCTGACATCGAGGCCGATCCCGGCCCCTGTCTCAGATCCCTTTCGAACTCCTCCAGAGCCTCGCGGTCTCCTTCTGCGAAGACCTCCACGCTCCCATCCGGCAGGTTGCGCGTCCACCCATCGATGCCATAGTCCCCGGCTCGCTGGAGAATGAAATAGCGGAACCCCACTCCCTGAACGAGGCCGCTGATGAGATACCGCCGGGCGAGCTTCATCGGGCAGGCCCGGTCAAAATACTCATCCGAGCGGTCCGAGTCAACGCGCAAGGGGAGAAGCGGGAGAAGCTGGTCGGGGCGAGTGGATTTGAACCACCGACCCCTTGCTCCCGAAGCAAGTGCGCTACCAGGCTGCGCCACGCCCCGACCGGAGGGATACTGTGCGACGAAGAGGGCGGCAATCTAGCACGAAAGCGCTCAAGCGGACCAGCCGAAACGGCCGATGAGCCTGACGAACGACACAACACCGTGCCGCTCGATCCGAGGCCCTTCCGCTTGGAGCGTGACCACCGTCAGATCCTGGCGCTCCTCGGCGCCGATGGGAATGACGAGCCGTCCTTCAGGGGCCAATTGATCGAGCAATGGTGCCGGTAGATCGGGCGAGGCGGCCGATACGACGATCGCCTGATATGGAGCCCACTCGGACCACCCATAGGTGCCGTCGAACACCTTGATGTGAACGACGCTTTCCAAGCCGAGAGAAGCGATCACGGTTCGTGCGCGGCGAGCGAGAGATGCGATCCTCTCGATCGAGTAGACCTGCCCCGCCAGGCGAGCGAGGATCGCCGTCTGATAGCCGGATCCTGTTCCGATCTCGAGCACCCGATCGTCGGGACGGATCCGCGCGAGCTCCGTCATGCGGGCCACGACGTAGGGCTGCGAGATTGTCTGCTTTTCTCCGATCGGGAGGGCGTGATCGCTGTACGCCTTCGCCTGGAGGGCCTCCTCCACGAAGGCATGTCGCGGCACCGTCCGGAACGCTTCGAGGACACGCCCGTCCTTGATCCCCCGGCGGGCGAGATGACGCTCCACCATGCGCTCGCGGCTGATGCGGTAGTCGACAGGCACCCCTACTCCAGGGAGAGCTGCCAGCCGCCCAGCTCCTCGAGGACGCGATGATGGGTCAGGTCAAGGTGCAGCGGCGTGACCGAGATGAAGCCCTCGCTCACAGCGCAATAGTCGCTCAGGGGATCGTTTTTCCAGTCGAGGGGGAGGTCGCTGATCCAGAATTCCTCCTCCCCGATCGCCGCGACCGCGGCGGTCCCCGCTCCCATCTCAGGCGGGCGGTGCGGGATGCGCCTGCCCTGCCGCGTCCAGCGGATTCCTCGTGGCTCTCCCGACGGCACGTTGACGTTCAGCAGCGTGTCCTCGGGCAGGCCCCTCTCGAGGATCTTCCGTGCGAGCAGGAGGGCGACCTCCCCCGCTGCCGTCCATCCGTCTCCGCCGAGGCTCGCCCGGTCCATCGATACCGCCATGCCGGGCCGGCCGAGCAGCGCCCCTTCCAGCGCCGCGGCCACGGTCCCTGAATAGGCCACATCGTCGCCGATATTCAGTCCCGCATTGATACCCGACACGACGAGGTCCGGCGGCCGGCCGGACAGCCTGAAGAAACCGAGATTGACGCAATCAGCCGGGGTTCCTTCCACGGCGAACCAGCCGGGGGCCGTCCGTCGGACCTTCAATGGCCTGCCCAGCGTCAACGAGTGACTCGCGCCCGAGTGGTTGCGCGCCGGAGCGACCACGACCACCTCGCCGAGGCCCTGCAGGCTCCGCGTCAGGCAGGCAAGGCCTTCAGCTTCGATGCCGTCGTCGTTGCTTACAAGGATGAGGTGAGACAAGGGATGACAGCCGTTCTCTCAGGGCAGCCGCCTCTCCGCAGCCGAGTTGGTCGGGGCGGCTGGATTTGAACCAGTGACCCCTTGCACCCCAAGCAAGTGCGCTACCAGGCTGCGCCACGCCCCGACCGTTGAGGGCTGAATTGCGCCTCCGCGCCGCGGAGAGAACTCATTATCGGGTCGCCAAAGGAAGTCGGTCAAGAGTGGGGAAGAACGATCCGGAGACAAGTAAAAGGCCGATGAAACTGACCTGCTCTCTCAGGACTGCGCGGCATCGGACCCGGTCGGCGAGCCGAGTTCTGCGAGGAGCTGTCGGATCTCGGCCCGCGCCTTCTCCAAGCGTCTCCACAACGATGCCACTTCGGCGGCGAACTGATCGCGCTGGTCGCGCAGCCGCGCGATCTCGGCGGAGGCCAGAGCCTCACGTTCTGCGGCCGCGAGCGCTTCCCTCCGAGAAGAGGCAATGGCCTCAACGCTGGTCCGGTTTCCCGGAGCCCCAGGCGGAAGCTCCTGAGGTTGCTCGAAGAGCAGACCCGAGAGGTCCTGCCGGAGGTCCCCTCGGTGGGACGCCTGCTGCCGCCCTTCCTCCTGGTTCAGTTCACGCTCGGGAATCGTTGTCGAGTCGAACGTGGATGAAGAAGAAGCATCGGGCGGCAACTGCAAGGCGGCTCGTTCTTCCCGGAGAATGTCTTCATCCTCCCCGCCCGCCTCGAGCAGGCGCCGCACGCCGGCAATCGTGTAGTCCTTCTCGTAGAGAAGGTGTTTGATCCGCTGGATGAGCTCGACGTCCCGTTTCCGGTACAGCTTCTGGCCGGTGCGATTCTTCTCCGGGGCGAGTTGCGGGAACTCCTGCTCCCAGAACTTGAGAATGTAGGGTTGCGTCTCGGTGAGCTCGCAGACTTCACTGGCCTTGAAGTGGAGCTTGTCGGGAACCTCGAAGCGGTGACCGCCTGACGACATGCAGTCCGGATTATCGGGGCGCTGCAGCCGAGCGTCAAGACGAAACCGGCCGCGGCTGCGCGGGTTTTGAAGCGAACTCGGCCCTGAGGGCCAGGATGCGGATTCGTTTGCGGCCTGCCCGGGCGGCTCGCCGGCTCAGATGGTCTTGATCGCTGGGCGGAAGGCGGGGCGCATGGCCGGCCCGGAGGAGAAAAACTCGCTGCGGAGCCTCGACTCTATCTCTTCCGCTGTGGCCATGTTCAGCAGGTCCGAGACTATCCGCTCGGCCCGCCCTGCGTCGACCTGCCGGACGGCGGATCTGACCTCGGGAATCGCCAGAGCGTTCATCGAAAGCTTGCGCAGTCCCAGGCCGACCAGCACTGGCACAGCCAGCGGGTCGGACGCCATCTCACCGCAGAGGCTCACCTCGATCCCACTGTCCTTCGCCGCACTGATGACGCCCCGCAACAGTCTCAACAGAGCCGGATGGAACGGCTGATAGAGGTATGAGACGGACTCGTTGCGGCGGTCGAGCGCGAGGCAGTACTGCAGCAGGTCGTTGGTGCCGATGCTGAAGAAGTCGGCTTCCCTGGCGAGCCGGTCGGCGATCAGCGCTGCGGAGGGGACCTCGATCATGATCCCGACCTCGAGGTTCCGCGCGCAGGCATGTCCCTCGGCCTCGATCTCGCGGCGGCAATCCTCCAGGACCTGCCGCGCCTGACGCAGCTCGTCCACCCCCGACACGAGTGGAAACATGACCTTGAGGTTCCCCTCGACGGAGGCGCGCAGCAGTCCGCGGAGCTGCGTGCGGAAGATGTCCGGCCGGCGAAGGCAGAAGCGGATCGCCCGAAGCCCCATGACCGGGTTGGGCTCGTTCTTGTCGAGCACCTCGTGGAAGTACTTGTCTCCGCCAAGATCGAGGGTGCGGATGATCGCCTCCTCCGGCGAAACTCGCCGTGCGAGGCTGAGGTAAACGGCCCGGTGCTCCTCCTCCGAGGGAAGCTCCGGGGAGCGGGAGAGGAACAGGAATTCCGAGCGATAGAGGCCGATCCCCTTCGCTCCCTGCGCGAGCGCGGTATCGACCTCCTCGGGGAACTCGATGTTCGCCATCAGGGCCACTTCCTGCCCGTCGAGCGTCACGGCCGGCAGGTCCCGCTCACCCGCGAGCCGCTTCTCGTGCCGGGCCAGCTCGATGCGGGCGCGCCGGTGGAGGGACAGCTCCCGAGCCGAGGGGCGCCACACCACCTCCCCGCCGCTGCCATCCACGAGGAGCAGGTCTCCTCCCTTGACCCTCTTCGATAGATCGTGGAAACCCACTACGGCCGGGATCTGCAGCGCATTGGCGAGGATGGCGATGTGCGAGGTCCGCGTCCCGACGTCGGTGCAGAAGCCGACGATGCGCTCATGGTGGAGAAGCGCCGCGTCGGAGGGGGACAGCGAGTGGGCAACGACAAGGCTGTCTTCCGACAGTTCGGACAGCTCATGACGGTGCCTCTCGCCGGCCAGGATGAGCTGCAAGCGGTTGTGGACGTCCTCCACATCCCCGCCGCGCTCTCGCAGGTAGGGATCCTCGATCCTCGCGAATGCCGCGAGCAGCCTCTCAGCGACGGTGTTGAGAGCCCATTCGGCGTTGACCTGCTCCGAACGGACGATCGCGGCCGCCTCACCCAGCAGTTGCGGATCGCCCAGGATCAGCAGATGAGCGCCGAAAACGCGGGCGAATGCCTCCCCGACGGCCGCCGCCACCCTCTGCCGGACCTCGGTGATCTGCTTGTGCGCCGCCTCCCGTGCCTGCTCGAGCCGCGCCAGCTCCTGCTCCACCTCCTGCGGAGGGATCGGCAGGCGGAAGATCGGCGTCGCTCGCGTTTCGAGGACGATGGCCTTGCCGGAAGCGAGGCCGGGAGAGACGCCGATGCCTCGGATTCTCACGATTCCTCACCGAAGCGCTGCTCGATCAGCTCCACGAGGGCGCCGGAGGCTCGCTCCTCGTCCTCCCCCTCACAGATCAGCTCCAGCACGGAGCTGCGTACGGCGGCGAGGGTCAAGATGCCGAGAATCGACTTGCCGTCCACCTCCCTGCCGTCCTTGCGCAGGCGGATCCGGGAAGTGAAGGTGCTCGAGAGGTGCACGAAGCGGGAGGCGGCCCGTGCGTGCAAGCCGAGACGGTTGGAGATCTTCACCGCGCGCTGGATCACGAGTGGGGCGCTCCACCGCGCAGCACCTCGCTGGCGACCTGGATCGATCGGCGCCCCTGCTCCGAGAGGCGGGCGGCAAGCTCATCGAGCCGGACCGGTTCCCTGAGGTTCGTGTACTTGATCAGCATCGGAAGATTGACTCCGGTGACGATCTCGACCTTCCCCTTCCGAAGGAAGCTGAGGCTGATGTTCGTCGGCGTCCCGCCGAACATGTCCGTCAGCAGCGCAACGCCGTCCCCATCGTCCAGGGCGAGGATGGCCTCTTCCACCTTCCGACGCGCTGTACTGACGTCCTCGTCCCACCCGATCGTCAGGGCCGACAGACGGCCGACCTCGCCGACGATCCTCCGGGCCGCCTTGACCAGCTCCTCGGCGAGATTGCCGTGGGTGATGACCAGGACTGACACCATGAGTCTTCACTCCTTGTCGATATCGCGGTGCGTGATGCGCGCCGGAAAGCCGCTGCGCCTCAGCCGCTCGCGCAGGTGCTCCGCAGCGGCGACGGAGCGGTGCCTGCCACCCGTGCAGCCGACAGCAACGGTAAGATAGCTCTTCCCTTCCTTCACGAACCCCGGCAGAAGATACTCCATCAGGTCCCCGACCTTCTGGATGAAACCCCTGTACTCATCCTTTTCCTCCAGGTAAGCGACCACCTCTGGGTCGAGGCCGTTCTTGGACTTGAGCCCGTCGACGAAGAACGGGTTTGGAACGAAGCGGACATCGAAGACCAGATCTGCATCTGCGGGAAGGCCGTATTTGAACCCGAAGGAAACGACGGAGATACCGATGCCGAAGCTCTCGGAGCCTGGGGAGAACTCGGTCCGGAGGAACGCACGCAGCTCGTGGGCGTTGAAGCGCGAGGTGTCGATGATGCGATCGGCGAGCTCACGCACCTCGTCCAACCGTTCGCGCTCGCGCGCGATGGCGTGTTCCAGCCCCTGCCCCTCATCGAGCGGATGCGGCCTGCGGGTCTCTGAAAAACGACGGATCAGCGCCTCGTTGGAGGAGTCGAAGTAGAGGATCCGCAGCGGCACCTGACGCCCGCGCAGGTCCCGGATCATGCGCGGGAATTCCCTCAGCAACTCCCCTTCGCGCACGTCCACGATAAGCACGACGCGCCGCATCTCGTTGCGGCTGCGTCCGAGAAGCTCGATGAGGACCGGGATCAGTGTGACCGGCAGATTGTCGATGCAGAAGTAGCCGAGATCCTCGAAGCACCGCGCCGCCAGGGACTTCCCCGAGCCGGAGAGCCCCGTCACGACGATGATCGGTTCCATGCCCTCAATCTTCCGACTCCGTCAGAAACCCTCATCGGTCCCGGCAGCTCCGGTCGTGCCGCTCCGGCCGGCCGGGGTGGCGGCCTCCCGCGGCAAACCCGCCTCTTTCTCCCTTAGCCTTTCTCCGAGCCTCCGAGCCAGCTCCTGAGCGGGGTGGTATCCGCGCATCTTCAGAAGCTGGTTGCGGGCGGCAACCTCGACAAGAACCGAGAGGTTCCTTCCCGGGGCGACCGGCATCTCGATGTACGGCACCTTCATACCGAGGAGCTCGTGGTGGTCCTGATCGACACCCAGCCGGTCGTAGAGCTTTCCCTGCTTCCAGGGATCGAGGCGGACGACCAGTTCGACGTACTTCTGGTGGCGGACCGAGGCCACGCCGAAGAGGTCCTTGATGTTGATGATCCCCAGCCCGCGCAGCTCCATGTGGTAGCGGGTCAGCTCGGGCCCGCTGCCAACCAGGAACCCGCCGATCCGGCGGATCTCGACGGTGTCATCGGATACCAGCCTGTGACCGCGGACGACGAGGTCGAGGGCGCATTCGCTCTTGCCGACGCCGGATTCGCCGAGGATCAACACGCCGAGCCCGTAAATGTCCACGAGGACGCCGTGCTCGACGACACAGGGAGCGAGCCTCAACTCCAGGAACCGCCCGATCTGCTCGATGGCCTCCCCCGAAGGAAGAGTCGTTTGCAGCAACGGAATCCCGCGCGATTCCACCAGATCCACCAGCTCCGCCGGGGGGTCCAGGGCCGTGGTGATCACGATGCAGGTCATGGGGGCTGAGCAGAGGTCCGATAGAACCTGGCGCCGGCGTTGCGGGGGAAGCTCCTCGACGTATTCGATCTCGCTCTTGCCCAGCACCTGAACACGGCCGGGACGAACGTAGCGGACGAAACCGGTCAGGGCAAGGCCGGGTTTCTGGATTCGCGGCGACGTGATCGGGTTCGACAGCCCCCCCGCGCCCGCGAGAAGCTTGAGCCGAAAGGAATCACCCTGCTCATCCAGAAGATCCTGTACTGTCGCAACTGGAGGGTTTTGAGCCTCACCCATCTCGGCTCAACCTCTTGAAATTCAGCAACATAGCGAGAGAAGGATAGATCCGGCTCCCCGGCCTGTCAAGATAGAGAGTCGGTCTTGACCCCGCTTCATACTGACCGGATATTGACGAGTGGCCAGGGGCGTGGGACACTTCTTTCAAACGAACCTGGAGCGCTATAGACCGGGGAAGCCTGGGAAGCGGGGTGCACAATGTCCACAAGCAAGAACGTGCACGTTGTCGGAACCGGCACAATCGGAGAGCCCCTGATTGGCCTTCTGACGGCGTTCACCGGACCTCTGGGCATCGAGGAGGTGACGTTTCACAAGCGGACGCCTCTCGTGACCGATCGCTCGAAGGTCGTCAACCTCACCAAGCGCGGCGCCAAGCTCTGCGTGGACCGTTCCGCTGCCCAAGGGTTCCGCGACCTGGGCATGAATCCTTCCTATGAGACGATGGAGGCGCTCGAGCGGGCCGCCGTGGTCATCGACTGCACACCCTCCGGGGTCGGAGCGCAGAACAAGACCGAGTTCTACGAGAAGTTCGCGAGCAATACTCTCGGTTTCATCGCACAGGGAAGCGAGTTCGGCTTCGGCAAGATGTACGCGCGAGGGATCAACGATCGGGCCCTTACGCGCGGCGAGGATCAGTTCATCCAGGTCGTCTCATGCAACACGCACAACATATCGGTCCTGGTGGACAACGTGGCGTTGCAGGACGGCGACCCCGAAAACCTGCTCGAAGGGCGTTTCGTGTGCATGCGGCGCGCGAACGACATCAGCCAGGACGGTTCCTTTGTCCCCTCCCCTCAGGTCGGCAAGCACAAGGACAGCCGCTTCGGCACCCATCACGCCCGCGACGCCTGGCATCTGTTCAATACCCTGGGATACGACCTCAACCTCTTTTCTTCCGCCGTCAAACTCAATTCTCAGTACATGCACCTGATCTACTTCGACATCCGTGTCAAGCGCGCCACGTCCGTCCCGGAGATCCTCGAGAGATTCCGCGCGAACGACCGCGTCTCGCTGACTGAGAAGATCTCGGCGAACAGCGTGTTTTCCTTCGGACGCGACTACGGTCACTACGGGCGGATCTTGAACCAAACGGTCGTGGCCGTCCCGACGCTGGCGGTCCGCAACGGCACGGAGGTCGTCGGCTACTGCTTCACTCCTCAGGACGGCAACTCGATCCTTTCCTCGGTGGCCGCCGCCACCTGGTTTCTCCATCCCGACAGCTACGAGGAAAAGATCCAGTGCCTCAAGCCCTACTTCTTCGACGAGGTCTAAGCGCCCCGCATCGTGGGCCGTTCCGCCCGAACTTTCAGCGGACGACTGCCTGCACGAAGTGATGGTCGACCCGAGCTTTCAGCGGACGACTGCCTGCAGGAAGGGATGGTCGACCACCCTGCTGACCGCGTCGATCACCTCGTCCACTGTGATCATCTTCATGCACTCAGTGTCGTAGGGACACGGGGGAACGTAGTTGTACCGGATGCAGGGAGAGCAGGGCAGCTTCTTGCTGATGGCCTGGTAGCGTGACCCCCTCGGCGCCCACTTCTCGAGGACTCCGGGTCCGAAAAGATGCACGGTCGGCGTTCCCACTCCGTACGCGATGTGCATCACTCCCGTATCGCTCCCGACGTACAGATCGCTGAGCGCGACGACCGCCGCTGTCTCGGCGAGCGGGAGTTTTCCGCACAAATCGACGATGCGATCGGGCGAAAGCCCTTCGGCGATCCGATGTGCAGGCTCTCTCTCCGAAGAGCCGCCGACCAGAATCGTCCTCCACCCTCGAGAAACCACCCACGCCGCGACGGCACGGAATTTCTCCGCTTCCCACCGCCTCTGCACGATGGAGGCTCCGGGTTGAATCACGACCGTCCCTCTCCCTCGCGCGATTCCATACCTCTCACTCGCCCGCTCGAGAAGATCCTGTCTCACCGGAAAGAACGGCGCTTCTGGATCGAAACTGTGGGAGCTGCCTGTCATGGTCCGGGCGAGATCGAGGAACGAGAGAACCTCGTAGGTCTGATCATCGTAGTGAACCCGGTGC
>QHYA01000013.1:28243-28912 GCA_003223995.1 Acidobacteriota bacterium
ACAGACCCTCGTTCCTTCGTTCTGCGAGAACCTCGATCTTGACTTCTCGCCAGGCTTCCCTGAGAGCGCGCAGCATCGGGTAGAAGAGTACGGCATCGCCGATGCCTCCCGGCCGGATCACGAGCACACGCCGGACGTCCTGAGGCGGTGGCGGCGGAGTGCTCCCGGCGCCACCCCGTTCACGTTTGTATGTCGAGACGAGGGACCTATATACGGTCCAGCCCACGGTACGGTCGAGTGCCTTGAGCGCGGGGACCTGGAACGAGCCCATGTTCAGGCTGGTAGAATACCCTCCCGCGTGAACCTCAGCAAGACAGCCTCATCGTGAACGACGATTCCGGAAGTGAAAAAGCCGCGCACGCTTTCGACGCCTCGTACTACAACACCGTCGACGGCATCAAGCGCTTCGACAGCCATACCGCGACTGATGTGTAGGCCTGGGGCTGAAGGCTCCGTGGTTGCTGCAACGAGGGGGGCGTCTCAGTGATTGACCATCTCCCCTTTCCCTGTGGCCGTTCCGAGGCTCGCGGTCCGCAACGGCGCGGAGGTCGTCGGCTACTGCTTCACTCCTCAGGACGGCAACTCGATCCTTTCCTCGGTGGCCGCCGCCGACTGGTTTCTCTATCCCGACAGCTACGAGGAAAAGATCCAGTGCCTCAAGCCCTACTT
>QHYA01000284.1 GCA_003223995.1 Acidobacteriota bacterium
GGCCCTCTACGCCCTCGGTGTGGACAACGCACGGGTGGAACTCGATGCCCCCGAGACTCCCATTCTCGATGGCAGCGCTGCCCCGTTTGTCGAGATGATCCGTCGAGCAGGGCTGGTGACGCAGAAGGTCCCCCGCGAGTACCTCGTGGTCGCCCGTTCGGTCCAGGTTTCGGATGGGGAGAAGCGCATAGCGGTTTACCCCTGCCCTGAGTACCGGGTGACCTACGCCATCGACTTCGAGCACCCGGGGCTCGGCTTTCAGGAGCTGACTGCTAGCCCATGGGGAGTGGAGGCGTTTACGAGGATGCTTGCTCCGGCCCGGACGTTCGTCCTGGAGCGAGAGGTGGAGGGGCTCCGTCGGGCTGGGCTGGCTCGTGGAGGCTCGCTCGAGAACGCCGTGGTGATCGGCGATGAGGGAGTGCTGAACGGAGAGCTGCGCTTCCAGGACGAGTTCGTCCGCCACAAGATGCTCGATCTGACCGGGGACCTGGCCCTACTGGGGCATCCTCTGCGCGGCCATGTCGTCGCCTTCCGTGCCGGGCACGACCTGCACATGCTCCTCGCCCAGCGGCTGATGTCCCGACCGGGTGCCTGCTATCTCTCTCCCTGGCCGGCAGAAGATCCCATTCCTCGGGCTTGGATCTTGCCGTCGGCTCCGGAAGCGGGTTTCTAGGTGTTTCCCAAGTACCAGGAGCGGTTCCAACTGACCATCTTGCCCGGGTAAAGGTCGGGCCTAGCCCCGGATGTTCGGATGTTCATCGCTTCCTGTTCGTCGGCGCCGCGGGGATGTGTTTTTCTCGCTGCCGGCCGCCCGCCTGCGCAAGTGTTGCAAGAATGCATCACCTTGACTAGCATCCACCTTCCCGAGGGAGCTCGTCTCTTGAACCCCGGTCGGAATGAATCACAGAGCCCTCCACCTGCAGGTCTGTTTCCTGGTCCTCTTCGTGGCCGGGGGGGTCGCGCGAGCGCAGGAGCCGAGGCTGCCCGCAAACATCCGCGGCCTTTCGGTGAACTACAAGAACGGCTCACTCCTGGTTTCCTTCCGCGTGGAGGGGGCTTTCTCCCCGCCCGTCCTTGAGAAGCTGGCCAGCGCCTCGGCAGTGAAGTTCGTCCACAAGATCAGGGTGGTTCGCAGACGGGGGCTCTTTGGTAGGACCCTCGATCAGAAGACTGTCGAAACGACCGCTCGGTACGACAATCTGACTCGTCAGTACGCCCTTGATCGCGCCGTGGACGGGACCTCCGTGGAGAGCCGGACGACCGACAGCGACGCAGAGATGCGCCGGTTCATGACGGAGGTCCATGATCTACCCGTCGGGGATCGGGAAACGCTGTCGGGTGAGGAGCACATTCTGGTCAAGGTCCGGTCCGAGTACGAGGACACGTGGCTGCTGTTCCTTTTCCCGTGGACCTACCACGCGGAGGGAGAGAAGGCGGTGGACATCAAGCCGTGAAGAAGACCCTCCGTCCCATCCTGCTCGTCGGGACGCTTCTGCTTGCCGGAGTGGTGGCGGCCTTCGTCGTTGCGCGCTGGGTCAACGGGGGCGAGCTGCGGCAGCTCGTCAGCGACAGGGTCGGCATGACGTTCTTGATGATCGTCATCGGACTGCTCCTGCTCGCCCTCGTCTATGTCCTGCTGAGGAACCTCGTCAAGCTCCTCGTCGAGAGGAGGCGCGAGGTCCTCGGGTCGCGCTTCCGCACGAAGCTCGTCGTCAGCTTCCTCATCCTCTGCTTCATCCCCTCCGTGGCGCTCTTCTACGCGGCGACCACGATTACGCTGCACTTCGCAGGAGAGATCGCCCGGGAGATGACCGGCCGCCGCCTGCTGGAGCCGCCGGAGAACGCCGCGCTCGATTCGTTCGCGCACTCCTGGCTCTCGGCCTACCGGCTGGATTACATGGCGATCTTCGACCGCGAAGGCGCTCCCGTCGTTCTCGCCGGGAACCTCTCCCGTGGGAAGGATCGGCTGGGCCGATCGGAGCTTGCGACGCTGCTCAAGCCGGCGATCGAGGCCGCGTTGCGCGGCAAGGAGTCTTCCCGGATCGACCGGCTCCAGTCCGGTCACCTCGTCAGCGGCGTCGCGCCCATCCACACGCAATTCGGCGCGGAGCCGGTGGCCGGCGCAGCCGCCGGAGGCTATTACCTCGGCGAGGAGATCGCGGCCAAGACGGCGAGGATCGCCCAGATCGTCCAGCAATACAAGCAGGAGAAGGCGTACCGGCGGGAGACCAAGCGTGTCTACATCGCCTTTTTCCTGCTGCTGACCGTGCTCATGTTGTTCTCGGCGATCTGGCTGGGCCTGTACCTCGCCCGCCAGATCACGGTCCCGATCCAGAAGCTCGCCGAGGGGACCCGCGAGATCGCCGCGGGGAACCTCGACTTCCGCGTCGAAGCCGAGGCGGGTGACGAGATCGGCGTCCTGATCCACTCGTTCAACGAGATGACCGCCGATCTCCAGCGGAAGGAGCACCAGCTCGAGGAGCGCCGGCGGTACATTGAGACCCTCCTCGAGAACGTCCCTGCGGGGGTGATCTCGCTCGACCCCGACGGCAGGATCACGACCCTCAACAGGGCGGCCTACCGGCTGCTGGGCCTCGAGGCGGGACGCGAGATCCGGGGGAAGCCCCTGGCGGAGGCCTTCTCGGACGCCGCCCTCGGTCCTCTCGTCGAGATGCTGCGCGACACCGCCGGCGCCGAGGGGATCCGCGCGACCCGTGAGCTGACACTGGCGGCGGGAGGGCGGACGGTGAACCTCGCCTGCATCGTCTCGAACTTCCGCGGGGGCCAGAACGGCCGCTCGCTGGGAGCGCTCGTGGTCCTCGAGGACCTGACGCTGCTGATCCGGGCCCAGAAATCGGCCGCTTGGAGGGAGGCGGCGCGGCGGATCGCCCACGAGATCAAGAACCCACTGACGCCGATTCGGCTTTCCGCCGAGCGTGTCCTCAAGAGATTCCGCGAGTCCTCTCCGGACTTCACGAAAGTGCTCGAGGAGGGGACGGCCACGATCATCGCCGAGGTTGGTTCCCTCAAAGCCATGGTGGACGAATTTTCGAGGTTCGCGAGGATCCCCCCGGTGTCGCCCGCTCCGAACGATCCAAAGACCGTGGTCGAGTCGGCCCTCTCGCTCTACGACGGCACCCGCCCAGGCTTCCAGTTCGTGCGCGCCTTCCCGGGCATTCCACCGGAAGACCGCGGTCGGCTCTTCCTCCCCTACTTCTCGACGAAGCGGCGCGGGACCGGCCTCGGCCTGTCGATCGTCGATCGCATCGTCTCCGACCATGCGGGGACGATCCGGGCCGAGGACAACGATCCACACGGGACCCGCTTCATCATCGAGATCCCCTGCGCAGGAGAGCCGCATGCACGGTGAGAGGCTTCTGGTCGTGGACGACGAGAGCGGCGTAAGACGGTCCCTCGCAGACATCCTCGCGGACGAGAACTGGGAGGTGGACATCGCCGGGAGCGGCGAAGAGGCCCTCGCGGCGCTGAAGAGGCACGCCTACCGGGCGATCTTTCTGGACGTCTGGCTTCCCGGCATCGACGGGATCGAGACGCTCCGACTGATCCGGCGGGCGGGTGTGGACGCCCCGGTCGTGATGATCTCCGGCCATGGCACCATCGAGACGGCTGTGCGCGCCACGAAGCTCGGCGCCTTCGACTTCATCGAGAAACCTCTCTCGCTCGAGAAGATCCTCCTGACCCTCCGCAACGCATTGCGCCAGACCAAGCTCGAGCAGCAGAGCCGGGTTCTCATGGAGCAGTTCCGCCGCGACACGGAGCTGGTGGGCGGCTCGCCGGCCATCCAGCGCCTCAGGGAGGAGATCGAACGGGCCGCTCCCACGGCGGCCACGGTCCTCATCCGGGGGGAGCACGGCACGGGGAAAGAGCTGGCAGCGCGGCTGCTCCACGCCAGGAGCCAGCGCTCGGGGGAGGCCTTCGTCGCAGTGAACTGCGCTGCCATCCCGGAGGATCTGATCGAGTCCGAGATGTTCGGTCACGTCAAGGGGGCCTTCACGGGAGCGACGGAGGGCCACAAGGGAAAATTCGAGCTGGCCCACGAGGGGACCCTTTTTCTGGACGAGATTGCCGACATGAGCCCGCTCACCCAGGCGAAGCTGCTTCGTGTCCTGGAGCGGGGGGAGATCACGCCGGTCGGCGGCACCGCCTCGTCGAGCGTGGACGTGCGGCTGCTGGCGGCGACCAACCGCGACCTCGCCCGGGAGATGGCCGCCGGCCGCTTCCGCGAGGACCTGTTCTTCCGGCTCAATGTCGTGCCGCTCGATGTGCCGCCGCTACGGGAGAGGCGCGAGGACATCCTCCTGCTGGCGGAGCATTTCATC
Organism: Acidobacteriota bacterium; assembly: GCA_003223995.1. Lineage (GTDB taxonomy): Bacteria > Acidobacteriota > Polarisedimenticolia > QHYA01 > QHYA01 > QHYA01. Next base: position 4,341 of record QHYA01000284.1, read on the forward strand.
ACCCGCTTCTGCCGCGAGTACGGCCGCCCGCCAATGGTCCTCTCGCCGGGAGCGAAGGAAAGCCTGATGGCGCATCTCTGGCCCGGGAACGTCCGCGAGCTGAAAAACCTCATCGAGCGGCTGGCCATCATGGCACCCGGAAGGGAGATCTCGCAGGAGCAGCTTCCGGCACCGTTCGGGGCGGCTTCCCGGCAGCCGCACGATCCGTCCCCGGGGGAGACCCTGAGGCGGGCGCGGGAGAACTTCGAGCGGGAATTCATCCTGCGCCGGCTCGAGGAGAACAACTGGAACATCAGCCGCACCGCCGATGCGCTGGGGCTCGAGCGAAGCAACCTCTACCGGAAGATGAAGGCCTACGGTCTGAAGTCGGAGGTGCCAGCGGGCCGATCCGAAGTTCGCAGATTGAGGGAGTAGGAAAGTGAAGCCAGCTCAGTCCTCTTCGAGCCGGTTCTCCAGGACGAGGTCCGGGGAGAACTCCTCGATACGGAGGTAATGCTCGGCGGCCGCAAGCAGCGCATCCTGCGGGACCAGCCCGACGATCTCCGAGCCTACGATTTCGACTCCGTAGCGCGCGGCTTCCGAGCGGATCGTCTCGAAGACGCGGTGGAGGGGGGTCCGCCGGAAGTCGGTCATGTTGATCGAGACCTGGGCCAGATGACGATCCTCCAGCATGACCCCCATCGCCTTGACACAGGGGAAGCCGCCATCCTTCTCGCGGATGGCGCGGGCGATCGACTTGGCGAGATCGAGGTCGGAGGTCGCCAGGTTGATGTTGTAGGCGATCAGGAACTTCCGCGCGCCGACCACCGTGGCGCCCGCCGTGGGATGCAGATCCGGACCGCCGACATCGGGCCGGCGTGCAGGGTTGGTCCGCACTTCTTCCCGCAGACCCTCGAACTGGCCACGGCGGATCTTTTCCAAGTTCACCCTCTCGAGATCCCTGGCCGCCGCCTCATAGAAATACACAGGGACGCCGCATCGCCGCCAGATTTCCTCGCCCGTGCGGTGGGCGAGCTCGACGCATTCCTGCATCTCGACGCCCTCCAGCGGAACGAACGGGACCACATCGGCCGCCCCGATGCGGGGGTGTTCTCCGGTGTGGCGGTTCAGATCTATCAGCTCGACCGCGCGGGCCACACCCCGCACCGCAGCCTCCCCTGCCGTTTCGGGCGGGCCGGCGAAAGTAATCACCGAGCGGTTGTGGTCGCGGTCCATCTCGCGGTCGAGCACTACAATGCCTTCCACCGACTGGATGGCCCGGGCGATCTCTTCGACA
>QHYA01000014.1 GCA_003223995.1 Acidobacteriota bacterium
GGGCCTTCCGGACAAGCGCGCGGGGGAGAGTGTTATCCCGGCCTCGATCGTCGATCCTCCACCAAGAGAGCGCACCCGGCAGTCGAAAAAAGTCGATCGGTTGGCGGCCTCCGTCTCGGCGATGAGGTCCATCACGCGCAGGAGGTCCTCGCTGGCGATGAGGTCCCGAAAGGGTCGGCCCCTGAGGGAGCCCTCGGCCCCCACGAGCTGCTCCAGGGACCTGTTCGCGTAGACGATGAGTCCGTCCTGGATGACGAATGCCCCCTCGGTCAGCCCCTCGGCCAGCCGCCGGTACTTTTCCTCCGACTCGCGCAGCTCGCGCTCGAGGTTCTCCGCATCGGTCGCGTCGCGGATGGTGTAGAAGAGAACCCGGTTTCCTTCCTCCAGTCCGACGGCGACCGAGAGGTGCACCGCGATCTCACCCCCTCCCCTGCGGCGCACCCTCGCTTTCTCCTCGATCCCCCCACCTTCTCTGAGGGCCCGGCGGGAGAGCTTCGGCGCGAGCTGCTCCCAGGACTCTTCCGTGAAGAGCCTGGAGACAGATCGAGCGCGGATCTCCTCCGGCGCGAAGCCGAGAAGCTCTCGCACCCCCTCGCTCGAGAAAACGACGTTTCCCTCCTCGTCGGTCCCGATGAAAGCCACACCGCGCGCGCTGTCGAGGAGGCTGCGGAGCGAGACCGCCTGACGCTCCTGCTCGGCGGCGCGGCGGCGGAGGGCTTCGGCGAGCGTCGAGAGAGCGGCGGCGACCGGCGCCATCGGCTCCCCCTCGTCGGCGGGCGGCAGGCGGTCCAGCCTTCCCTCGCTCATGTCCTCCAGCGCCCTGATGATCTCGCGCATGCCGGCTCTGCCCTCTTCACGAGCAAGAAGCCTCGTGAGCAGCAGCACGATGAACCCTCCGCCAAACGCGCCGCCAAGGAGGAGCCAGAGCGCCTGAGGAACCGTCATCGGACGCGCTCCTCATCGACGGGACGTGCTGGAGCGATCACCGGCGATGGCCGGCCGAAGAGGTATCCCTGCCCGATCCGGACTCCGCCGCGCCTCAGCGCCTCGAGCTCCTCCCGCGTCTCGACCCCTTCGGCCACAACTTCCGCCCCGATGCGGCTGGCGATCTGGAGGATCGAAGAGACCACCTCCTGTTTCAGCAGGCTGCGGTCCAGCTCGTGGACCAGGGAGAGATCGACCTTCAGGAAGTCGGGGCGGGAAGCCTCGATGGCACGGAGGGAGGAGTATCCCGTTCCCACGTCGTCGAGAGCGATGGCGAACCCCCGCTGTTTCAGTCTCGCCGCCGGGACCCTCAGCATCTCCGCGTCATGCATCGCGGGCTCGGCGACCTCGATGACTACATTCGCCGGGTCGCGGTCGATCCCTTCCCATTCCGAGTCCGAAAGGTTCTCCGGGCGCGTGTTGAGGAACAGCTTCGCGCCGTCCGGAAGCGGCAGGCTCAGCGCGGCGCGGCGGCAGGCCCGGTCGAGCTGGGTGGAGAGGCCGAGCCGCTCGGCCAGGGCGAACAGCAGACCCGGCGCATTCAGCGGACCCGTGGGGGGACCGCTCGAGAAGACCTCGTAGCCAACCGTCGCCAGGTCATCCAACCGGACGACAGGCTGGTAGAGGCTCACGATCTCGCCGTCGCGTAGAATCCTGCGCAGCTCGACCCCCCACTCCGTCCGGCGGCGCTGCTCGCGCCTCGCCCGTTGTGTGCGAGCCTGCTCGAGCGCCCTGTAGACGATCCTCTCGAAACGAAATTGGGCGTTGTCCTGGATCAGCGCATAGCCGACCCGGAAGGTCAGCCTCGGCGTCATGGAAGCGAACTCCTCCCCGCCGAATCCTTCTTCGAGCTTGCGCGCGACCGCCGCCGCCGTGCCGGCGGTTTCCTCGGCTCCGGTGCCGCGGCGATGAGAGGCCGCGGAGCCCGGCTCGAAGATCAGCACCTCCTCGCCCGCCACGGCGTTGAGTGCCAGGACCGCTTGGGTGGAGAGCACGCTGCCCCGAAGAGAATCGATCAGTTCCGCCGCGCGCCGCATGATGCGATCCAGCACCTGCCAGCCATAGATCGACTCGACGAGGCCCAGTTCGCCGCAGGCCACGTGCAGCAAGGTGAGGCGGCGACGATCCTCCAGCAGGCTCCTCAGCTCGTCGAAGCACAGGTGGTAGGAAGGCAGGCCCGTTGTCCTGTCCCAGAGGGCCGACTTGAGTCGGAGGCGCTCCGCGCTTGCAGGAGACGGCGGATGGAACCGGCTCGGACCAGGGTCCTTCAGCGGCGTACCTCGAGGTCGGCGAAGATCCGCCTCACCCGTTCCAGCAGTTCGTTGTAGGAAAAGGGCTTGGTGATGTAATCGTAGGCCCCTTCCTGAAGGGCGTGGACCTTGTCGCGGACCTCCATCTTGATCGAGAACATCACCACCGGAAGCTGTTTCGTTGCGTCCTCCACCTTGAGGAGTCGCAGCAGCTCCCAGCCGTCCATCTCCGGCATGTTCACGTCGAGCAGCAGCAGGTCGGGGAGTTCAGCGAGGATTACAGACAGGGCCTCGCCTGCTGACGAACTGCAGCGTACCCTGTAGCCCGCCCTCTCGAGGATCGTGCGGGTCAGCTCGGCGATCTCCTGGTCGTCGTCGGCGACCAGAATGCGTTCGTTCACGCACTCGCCTCGCCGGCGCGGACGAAGCGCCCGATCTCGATCTTGATTTCCGCCGCCAGAGTGGTGAAACGCAATCCCGTGCCGGCTGTCAAGCGCATCGAAGGGTCAGGGAGCACGACGCGAATGACCTCCGCCTCCGTTTCGATGGGCACGGGCCGCTCTCCTGGCAGAACGAAGCTGAGCAGCATGAAGCTTCCCTTCGAGGGCGGGCGGGAGGACTTCAGGAACATTCCGGTCGAAGACAGGTCCCTGCTGAAGGCGACGAAACCCTCGTCCCCCGTTCGGCACGTCACCTTGAAGCCCACCGGAAGGCGGCTGTTGGCCCGCTCCGATGCGGTCACGAACCTTCTCACCTGGGACAGCAGAGAAGCCTGCGTCACCGGGCGAGGAACGAACCCTTCCGCACCCGCAAGCTTGGCGGCCTGCCGGTCGCGCAGCGATCCGACGATCACCAAGGGGATCCCCTGGAGCTGCGGGTCGGACTTGAAGCGGCTGCACGTCTCGAGACCTTCCGGTGAGGACTTCGCCGCATCGAGAACAATCAGGTCCGGTTTCTTCTCGCGGGCCAGCCTCAGAGATTCCTCGCCTCCGGCGACGGGCACCAGCAGGAAGCCGTTCCGATGCAAGAACGTCCGCTGGGTCTCCAGAAGAATCCCCGGATCATCAACGATGAGGATGATAGGCATGAGAGACGGTTCCCTTGGAGTACCTTCTAACCTCGCCCGGGACAGAAGGATAGAGTGAATCTACCGGAGGACGATCCCCCCTGCAAGGGGGAATGGGCGATTCTTGGCCGGTTCCTGAAGCTCCCACGACGGCGGAGCGCGCGGCCCTCGAAAGACGAGGGGCGATCCTTTCCTCTCGTTCTCTTTTTCCGCCCCTGTGATATACGGGGGCGCGTGCTCTGCTGGCAGATGCTCCTGGACCTCTCGAAAACCCGAGCCTTCCGACCCCTCCATTGGAAGGCCGTCGCGTCCCGGCTGTGGAGCCCTACCAGGCCCGATCTGCTCTCTGTTCTGGCGACCGTCGCCGCCGCCCTTGCGCTGGGCGCCGCCTCCGACCGTCCCCCCGAGCCAGGCTGCCCGCTGGGGCCCGGTTTCCTTTCCTCGCGCGAGTCCGAAAGAAAGGCCGAGGCCCGGTTTCTGGCGGTGCCGAACCCCGAGAAGGTCCATGGGTATCTGCGAGCCTTGACCGAGGAGCCTCACATCGCTGGCACGCCGCAGGGACTGCGGGAGGCGGAATCGGTCCGGGACCGCCTCAAGCAGTTCGGCCTCGACTCCCAGCTCGTCAGTTTCGATGTGCTCCTGAACTATCCCAAGGCGGTGTCCCTGAAGCTCACCGTCCCTGAGCAGAGAGACCTCACGCTGCGCGAGACCGGCTACCTTCGAGACAAGGACTCCTACAGCCCGGACGTGTTCCCCGCTTTCCATGGCTACGGCGCTTCGGGTCGGGCTTCGGGGCAGGTCGTCTACGCCAACTATGGCCGCAAGGAGGACTTCGAGAAGCTCGAGGAGATGGGCGTGGCGGTCAGGGGGCGCATCGTCCTCGCCCGTTACGGCGAGAACTTCAGGGGTCTGAAGGTCCGTGAGGCCCAGCAACGAGGCGCTGCGGGGGTGATCCTCTACAGCGACCCGGCTGATGACGGCTACGCCAAAGGAGACGTGTACCCGGAGGGACCGTGGCGGCCGGAATCGGCCATCCAGCGAGGCTCAGTGCAGTTCCTCTCCATCGGTCCAGGTGATCCCCAAACCCCCGGAAGAGCGTCCACGAAAAGCGCCGTGAGAATCCCCATCGAAAAGCTCGAGACGATCCCGCGGATCCCCTCGCTGCCGATCTCGTATGGCGAAGCCGCGCCCGTCCTCAAGTCCCTCGCCGGGCAGAATGCTCCGAGCGGCTGGCAAGGCGGGCTTCCTTTCGCCTACCACATCGGTCCCGGTCCGGCCCAAATCGAGATGGCCGTGGAGATGGACTACGCGGTCCGACCGATCTGGAACGTCATCACCACCATTCCCGGCGCCGAGGAGCCCGACCGCTGGGTCGTCTTCGGGAATCACCGTGATGCCTGGACCTACGGCGCGGTGGATCCGAACTCCGGCACTGCCGTCATGCTGGAAATGGCGAGGGGGCTGGGGGAGGCGTTGAAGGCGGGCTGGAAGCCCCGGCGAAAGCTGATCCTGGCCTCCTGGGACGGCGAGGAATACGGGCTCGTCGGCTCAACGGAGTGGGTCGAGAACCTTGCGGAGGAGCTCGGGGCGAAGGGGGTCGCGTATATCAATGTGGACTCAGCCGTCTCCGGGCCCGATTTCGGCGCCGCCGGCGTGCCCACGCTGCGCGACCTGATCGTCTCCGTCGCGAGCTGCCTGGAGGAGCCTCGCAAGGGAAGACCCCTGCTGGAGATCTGGAGGTCGAAGAGACAGGAGGAGTGGGCGGAGCAGGAGCCGCTCTGCACGGATGCCCAGGCGCCGGCCTTCTATCTCAATCTGGATCCCGTCGGTTCGGGCTCCGACTACACGGCGTTTCTCGACTTCGCCGGCATCCCGGTCGCGGACCTCCATTTCTCTGGCAGTTACGGTGTGTATCATTCCATGTTCGACGATCTCTACTGGATGGAAAAATTCGGAGACCCGGAGTTTCTCTATCACACTCTCGCCGCGAAGATCTGCGGCTTGATGGCAATGAGGCTTTCGGGGGCCGAGATCCTCCCGTTCCGTTTTTCCCCGTATGCCCGGGGCATGGAAACGTACCTTCGCGAGCTGCAGCGGCTGGTCCTCAAGAGGCTCCGTGCGGCGGAGGCCTCTCTGAACAAGCCCGAGAAGCCCCCGATCAATCCGGACTTCAAGCCCCTCGGTTCGGCCATTGCCGCCTTTCGCACCGCCGCCGAGGCCCTCGACGCCGCGCTCGACCGGCTCGAAGCGGAAGGCCGCCCGCTCGACGCGGCGCGCCGGGGCCGGATAAACGACTCGTTGGCAGGGGTGGAGCGGTCCTTCCTGGATCCCGCCGGCCTGCAGGGCCGAACCTGGTTCCGCCACCTGCTCTTTGCTCCCGGACTGAACACAGGCTACGCACCCTGGCCCTTCCCGGGCATCCGCCAGGCGGTAGAGGAGAAGGACCCTGCCGCCTTCGAGCGGGAGCTGCCGCGGCTGGTGCACACTCTGGCTGAGGCGACACGCAGGCTGCGGGCGGCCGAACAGGCGGTCTCGGGGACCTAGTGCCGCTCTGCCTTTTCTCTTTCGCGCGGGACGATAGAGCCTGACCGGCGTATATTCCGCGGGCAATTTCATTGCCGCGTCTCGTTTCCTCTTCCGGAGAATGCTTCCGCTGGCTCTTCTCCTGGGGTGACAATGCGAAAAGCCCGCCTCGTCGCGCTGACCTTGCAATTCTGCCTCTCAATCCCCCTTCTGGCGGCCGATCCCCGTGCCGCCTCCCAGCAGTCCAAGAAAGATCCCGGTTCGCCTGCCGGCGCGCCGGGCGCCGCCGGCGGAGGCGTGGGGACTGGCGGCGCTCCCTACCCGCTCTACCCGACCGACCGCTTTCGCGATTCCTTCTCGGGGATCATCCAGCAGATGCGCTTCAACATGTGGGGGGGCGACAGGATCGGCTCAGCGGCGGCTCCGGCAGGCGTGGAGGGAACCGCCCTGGGCCCCGAGGGAGGCGGCGACGTCCGGGCCAATCAGGACGCCAGCACGGCACGTCAGAACGAGCACTCCATCGACCTCAACCCGCGCAACCGCGACAATGTCCTGGGTTCGGCCAACGACTACCGCAACGGCGACTCCGGGGCGGGCTTTTACGCGTCTCTTGATGGAGGTCAGACGTTCGTCGACGGGCTGGTCCCCGAGCCGACCTATCATGTGCAGGGAGACCCTGCGGTCTGCTTCGACGCCGATGGCATCGCCTACTACTCGTTCATCTCCTTCAATCGCTCCGACAGCCGCAACGGGCTCTTCGTCGGCCGCTCCAACGACGGGGGGAGGAGCTGGCCGCAGGTGGTGGCGCTGGAGAACGACACCAACGGGGCCGACACCGAGGACAAGTCCTACATCGCCTGCGATACGACGAACAGCACCTACCGCAACAATGTCTACGTGACGTGGACCAAGTTCCCCGCGAGCGGCACCCAGAAAATCCTTTTCCGCCGCTCCACAGACGGCGGCAAGACGTGGGGAACAGCGAAGCGGGTGGACGACGGCGGCCTGTCGATCGGGCAGGGCTCGATGCCTGCCGTCGGCCCGAACGGCGAAGTCTATGTCGCCTGGGAAGCAACGACTGTCAACGGGAGTCAGGTCCGTTTCGACAAGTCAACCGACGGAGGGCAGACATTCGGCCCGGACAAGGTCGTCAGCAGCGTGAACGAGCCGCCGCCGCTCAACGGCGTGCCGCGGGACCCGACGTTTCCCGCGATGGATGTCGACATCAGCAGCGGGTCGCACCGAGGCACGATCTACATCGTCTGGCAGGACTACCGCAACGGGGACTCCGACATCCTCCTGTCCCGATCGACGAACGGCGGATCGAACTGGTACGCCCCCTTGCGCGTCAACGACGACCCCACCCACAACGGAAGGGACCAGTTCTTTCCCTGGGTGACGGTCGATCCGATCGGGCACGTGACCGTGACGTGGCTGGACAGGCGGGATGATCCCGGCAACCTCCTGTTCGAGGAATGGGGGGCGACATCCAACGACGGGGGGGTGTCTTTCGGAGCGAATTACCAGATCGCCGACGTCCAGTCCAATCCGTCTCTCGACAGCTTCATCGGCGACTACACAGGCGTTTCCTCCTCGGATTCGAGGGTCCATCCGATGTGGGTGGACTTGCGCCGCAGCCAGGAAGACGCCTACACCGACTCGGTGAGGGTGTTCGGCCTTCCCGACGTGCTGGACGTCAGGGTCGCCGGCGCCTCGCCGGCAACCATCTCCTGGACGAGCCAGGACCCGAGCCAGGGGGCCGCGACGAGCTACGATGTCGTCACGGGAGGGCTGCTCGACCTGCGCGCCGACCGCGATTACTCGCGCGCCTCCTGCCTCGCCAACGACCTGCCCGACACTCCGGCCACCGACACACGAGCCAACCCCGCGGCGGGCGACGGCTTTTACTATCTCGTACGCTCCGAGAACGGATCGAGCGTCGGTAGCTACGGCGACGCCTCCTTCAGCCCGGACCCCCGCGACAGCCTCGACATCTCTCCTCCCTGTCCCTGACTCGAAGAGCCCTTCTGGTTCTCGGCTTCTCCGACTCGGCTCCTTTCCTCGTTTGCGCCCCATATCCGGGCGCTGTATATGTTCGGATGATTCCCTGAGCGCCATGCCGCACGGGAGACAGCGGACGTTGAAAGAGCTCCGGCTCGTCCAGGTGCTCGTCCCGCTTCCTGGCTCTTCAGGAATACAGGCGTGAAAGCACGACCCACGGCAGAGTGGCCCCAACGGCCCGCCCGCCGGAACGCGTAGGCGCCCATGCATGCCACCCCGGCGACCGAGCCACGAAGCGGCGCTGTCGCTTTCCGCGAGGCACGACAGAGGCTGGGAGCCCTCGACGTGCTGAGAGCGATCGCGATCCTCCTCGTGATCGGTCGCCACCTTCCGACGCTTCCCCCAGGCTTCCCCTGGCTCGTGGCCGGAGTGTTGAATGCGTGGCGACATGTGGGATGGGCGGGAGTGGATCTTTTCTTCGTGCTGAGCGGGTTTCTCGTCTCAGGACTGATTTTCCGCGACCTCGAGCTTCACGGCTCCTTCTCCTTGAAGACCTTCCTGATCCGCCGCGGCCTGAAGATCTACCCCGGCTTCTATGTCTTCCTCCTCCTGGCGCTCCCGACCGTGCTCTGGATCCCCGGCCTCGTGACGCCCACCTCGCTCTTGTCCGAAGCGTTCTTCGTGCAGAACTATGGTCCGAGCATCTTTCCTCACACTTGGAGTCTGGCGATCGAGGAACACTTCTATCTCTTGCTCGCCCTGACGCTGTGGTTTGCAACTCGCCGGCGGACCCTGCCGCTCAGGAAAGTGATGTGGGCCTGCGGGGCCTGCTGCCTGCTCGTCATCCTGTTCCGGGTGCTCACGATCCACGCCGGGCCTTTCTCGCTCAAGAGGAGCCTGTATCCCACCCACTTGAGGCTGGACGCGCTGGCATTCGGGGTGCTCCTGTGCGCGCTGCACCTGACCCTGCGCGGGAAGATCACGCAGTTCGTGAGACGGCACACTCTCTTCCTGGCGACGGGAAGCGCCGTGCTGATCAGCCCGGCGCTCATCGTGGGGTACGAGAACTCGTGGGTTTACACGCTCGGGCTGACCTGCATGGATGTGGGATTCGGCGGAGCGTTGCTCGTCGCATTGGCCGTGCAGTCCGCCCCTCGATCGGAGACGCTCGCAGGCCTTGGATCGAAAATGGGACGAGCGCTCGCCTCCGTGGGCAGGTACTCCTACTCGATCTACCTCTGGCACATCCCGGTAAAGATGAGCGTGTTCTTCGTCCCGAAGCGGTTCTTCAGCCTGCCGTTCTCATTCGCCGGCGCCTTCGTCTGGTACGCGGCGGGCAGCATCCTTGTCGGGATCCTGATGGGCAGGCTGGTGGAGATGCCGCTGCTCCGCTGGAGAGACCGAAAATTCCCCTCGAGGAGTGGCGCTGGCGAAACCCAGGGAGCCACTGGCCCT
>QHYA01000015.1 GCA_003223995.1 Acidobacteriota bacterium
CGAACTGCTGGAGCTCCTCGTTGGAACGCTTCAGCTCGGCGGTGCGCTCCTCGACGCGCCGCTCGAGCTCGACGTTGAGCTTGCGGATCTGCAGATCGGCCCGCTTGCGGTCCGTGATGTCACGGACGATACCCGTGAAGAAAACCTCTTCTCCCTTCTTCCAGTAACCGAGGGACAGCTCCATCGGGAACTCGCTCCCGCTCTTCTTCAGACCGGCCAGCTCGATCGTCCGCCCGCTGAGTCGCGGCTCCGCTCCCTCGTGCAGGGCCTGGAGAGCCTTGGTATGAGCGGGCCTGAAGCGCTCTGGCATGAGAATCTCCAACTTCCGGCCGAGTGCCTCTTCCTCGCTGTAGCCGAAGATGATCTCGGCTCCCTTGTTCCAGGAGATGATCTGGCCCGCGCTGTCTGCGGAGATGATCCCCTCGTTCGCTGACTGCGCGACCGAACGGAACCTCATCTCCGACTCTCGCAGCTCCTCCTCCGCCCGCTTGAGCTCGGTGATGTTCCGCGCGATCACCGAAGCTCCCGTGACCTGGCCCGCAGAGTCTTTGATGGGAGAGACCGTGACAGAGACGTCGATGAGAGCCCCGTCCTTCGTCAGCTGCTTGGTCTCGAGGGGCGCGACGCTCTCCCCCTGCCTGATCTTCTTCAAGATGGAAGGCATCTCATCGGTACGGTCTGGCGGGGCCAGTATGGATATAGGCCGCCCCATCACCTCCTCGGCGGAGTACCCGTACATCTTCTCTGCCCCGGGGTTCCAGCTCGAGAGCGTCTCTTCGAGCGCCTTGCCTATGATGGCGTACTCCGCGAACTCCGCGATCGATGCGAGCTGGGAGAGCTTCTCGCTCGCTCGCTTGCGCTCGGTGACATCGCGTGACATCACCAGTCCGGCCGGCCGTCCGCGGAAGATGATCGGCCGCCACGTCACCTCCACGTCGACGTTGGTCCCGTCCCGCTTCCAGTGCCTCAGCGGGCGGGAGGAGTATTTCGCGTCCCACGGATCCTGTTTCCATTCCTCCAGCATCTCGAAGGCGGGCACATCCTCGGGCGGACGGATGTCATTGACCGTCATGGCCAGAAACTCCTTGCGAGAGTAGCCGTAGTGGCGCACGGCGGCCTCGTTGACGGCGAGGAAGGCAAGCGTCTCGAGGTCGAAGATCCACGTCGGCATCGGGCTCATCTCGAACAGGACCCGGTACTGCTCCTCGCTCTCTGCCAGCGTCCACTCGACGGGTTCGCGCACGGGGATCCGCCGCTCCGGATCGCTGTTCGCCTCAGCGAGCTGAGAGGGCGCGGGCAGGCGGGGGGTGTCGAACAGCTTTTTCAGGAACATCAGCATTCGCTCTCTTTCCCGTTTCCGGGGCTGGCCGGAGCCATCAAAGAAGAGGAGACCCTGGAAGCCGGGGACGACGGCGGGAGCCGCGCCGATTCAATTCCAGTGCACCCCCCGGCCGACGATCTCCGCGAGAGTGTCCGGAGCGACAGGCTTGCTGTAATAGGAGCCCTGCGCCCGGTCGCAGCCCTGCTCGCGCAGGAACGCGATCTGGTCCTCGGTCTCCACCCCCTCGGCCGTCACCTGGAGTCCGAGTCCGTGAGCCATGGCGATGATGGCCTTGATGATCGCGGCGTCGATCGGGTCGCTCGTCGACCCAGCGATGAACGACCGGTCGATCTTGAGCCCGTCGATGGGAAACCTCTTGAGGTGGCTGAGGGAGGAGTAGCCCGTGCCGAAGTCATCGACGGAGACCCTCACGCCGGCCTCCCGCAGCTCCTCGAGCATCAGGACAGCCGTCTCCGGGTTCTGCATGATGCCGCTCTCGGTCAGCTCCAGCTCGAGCGCGCCCTGTTTCAGATCGTTCTCCTGGATCACACGGCGCACCATCTCCGGCAGTCCGGCCTTGTTGAATTGGTGGCTGGAGAGATTCACCGACACGCCCAGCGAGGGCATGCCGGCCTCCCGCCAGCGGCGGGCTTCCCCGCAGGCGCTCTGGAGCACCCATTGGCCGATCCGGCCGATCAGCCCCCTCTGCTCGGCGAGGGGGATGAAGGTCGCCGGCGGAACGAGACCGAGGACCGGATGACGCCATCGAGCCAGCGCCTCGAATCCTGTGATCAGCCCGCTTCGCAGGTCCACGAGCGGCTGGTAGTGCAACATCAGCTCTCCTCGCTCCAGCGCGTGCCGGAGGTCCGTGCCGAGGATCATCCGGTCGGTGGCGGCGCAGTCCACGGCGGGAGAGTAGAAGCTGTGCGTGTCGCGTCCCTGCCGCTTGGAGCGGTACATCGGTTTCTCCGCGAAGGCCTTGACGTCGTCGGTCCGGGCGATCTCCGGCAGGATCAGGGCGAATTCGTCCCCTCCGATGCGGGCGATGGTGTCGCTCTGCCGGACGCAGCCCCTCAGCCGCGCCGCAACCGCCTTCAGCAGCTCGTCGCCGGTGGCATGGCCGAGGGTATCGTTGACGTGCTTGAAGTGATCGAGGTCCAGAAACAGCATCGCGAGCATGAGTCTGTTGCGATGCGTCCGCGCGAGAGCCTGCTCGAGGCGGTCGAGCAGAAGCATCCGGTTGGGAAGCCCCGTCAGACCGTCGTGATGCGCCATGTAGTTGATGAACTGCTCGGATTGCTTGCGCTCGATGGCGTACCGGATGGAGCGGGCGAGCAGGCTGCCGTCGCCCTGGCCTTTGACCAGGTAGTCCTGGGCTCCCCGCTGCACCGCCTGCAGCGCGAGCCTCTCGTCTCCGAGGCCGCTCAGGACGACGATTGGCACGCCGGGAGCGGCCTCGCTGACCGGCGAGATGGCCTCGAGACCGCAGGCGTCCGGGAGGTTCAGATCGAGAAGGATCGCATCGAAATCGATCTCGGCGAGACGGCGCAATGCCTCGCTGAGCTGCGGAACGTGCATGAGATCGAAGGGAACAGCCTCAGCCTCCGAGAGCATCTCGCGGACCAGGCGCGCGTCGCCCGCGTTGTCCTCCACGAGCAGAACCCTCGTCGCGGAAGGCCGCTTCCTTCGTTTGCGGGTCGCGGCGGAAATCGGGACGGGCGTCGTGTCCACGAGGTTCAGCGAATCTGGACGGGTTCCGAGGGGAAATGCCTGGGTTAAACGGGTCATGGGATCTCCTCCGGATGACCTCCCCCTGTCACCGACCTGTTTGGTGAATCCTCCGGGCGAGGGTCCCGTCTGTGAGAACCTGCACGGAAGGACTTCTATCCACTGGCGGCAATATAATTTCGCTTCTGCTGATGTCAATTTCGGAAGCGTAACGCTGCCAACCGCGGTCGGGGAGCGCCGCGTCGCGCAGCGGGTGCGCGCATGTGTCCCGGCCGCCAGTATCGCGGCCGGATCCGGCGCCTCGGAACCTCGACCTATAATGAGAAGAACCCGGCGGCCTCAGAACGCGAGTGAAAGTCTCCGATTTCGACTATGAACTGCCTGCAGGGCAGATCGCCCAGCGACCCGCGTCCCGGCGCGACCATGCCAGACTGATGGTCGTGGGCGGAGGTGCAGAGCTTTCGGCGGAGCCCCCACGACCGCCGGTCACCGAGGAGTTCCTGATCTCCGATCTTCCCGGATTACTCTCCCCGGGGGACCTCGTTGTTCTGAATGACACTCGCGTCTTCCCGGCGCGGCTCAGAGGCCGGAAGGAAAGTGGCGGGCGAATCGAGGTGCTGCTGCTCTCCCGGACCAGCGCCTCCCGGGATGGCCGTGTGGAGACCTGGCGAGCGCTTCTCGGCTCCTCGCGGATGCCGGACGCCGGCCAGGGGATCGACGTCGGGGAGGGGTTGCAGGCGACGGTGATCGAGCCTCCGGTGGAAGGACGAGCGCTTCTCTCGCTCGAGTCGGGGGAGGGGGTCGCCAGCGCCGTGGAGAGGCTCGGCCAGGTCCCGCTTCCGCCTTACATCGAACGTCCGGACGGGCCGGAGCAGGAGGACCGCGAGCGGTACCAGACCGTCTTCGCCCGGCACAGCGGCGCCGCCGCCGCTCCCACGGCGGGGCTGCACTTCACCCGCGAGCTGCTGGAGCGGCTCGAATCGAAGAGGATCCGCCGGGCGGCCCTGACCCTGCACGTGGGGCTGGGGACGTTTCAGCCGCTGCGGGGAGATGCTCTCCCGGGCCGGATCCACAGCGAGTTCTACAGGATTCCCGAAAGCACGGCGCGAGCCGTGGACGAGACTCACCGGGCGGGAGGACGGGTGGTCGCAGTCGGCACGACCGTCGTCCGCGCGCTCGAGTTCGCGGGCCGGGGCGGGCAGGTCGTCGCCGGAGAGGGATGGTGTGACCTGTTCATTGCTCCGGGTTTCCCCTTCCGTCAGACCGATCTGCTGCTGACGAACTTCCACCTTCCACGCTCCACGCTCCTCATGCTCGTCTCCGCCTTCGCGGGGCGCGAGCGGGTCCTTGCCTGTTACAGGGAGGCGATACGGCGCGGCTACCGGTTTTATTCTTACGGCGACGCGATGCTGCTGGAGCGCGAGGCGGCGGACGGACCCCGAGCATCTCCCCTGAATGCATCCGCTGGCGGAGGCGTTTGAGCATGGCCCGGCTCTCGTTTCGGATCGCGGCGCGGGACGGGAATTCTGCCGCCCGTCTGGGGCTGATGGACACCGTCCACGGCCCTGTCGAGACCCCGGCTTTCATGCCCGTCGGGACCCACGGAGTCGTGAAGTCTCTGACGCCCCAAGAGCTGCGCGCCTCGGGAACCTCGATCCTTCTCGGAAACACCTATCACCTCTACCTGAGGCCCGGACACGAGCTGATCCGCGACCTCGGAGGCCTGCACCGCTTCATGGCCTGGGACGGCGCCCTGCTCACCGACAGCGGAGGCTTCCAGGTCTTCTCCCTCGCCTCCTTGCGGCATGTTCGGGATGAAGGAGTGGACTTCCGGTCTCACCTGGACGGCTCGTCGCACCTTCTTTCACCCGAGCTGTCCATCGAAATCCAGGAATCCCTTGGCTCGGACATCATGATGGCCCTCGATGAATGCCCGTCGCAGCCCTCGACATACGATACGAACCTCCGTGCCGTCGAGAGGACGACGCTTTGGGCCGAAAGGTCCCTGCGGGCCAGATCCAGCGGTTCTGCCGCTCTGTTCGGCATCGTCCAGGGCGGGTTGTTCGAGGACCTCCGCCGCCGGCATGCGGCCGAGATCGTCTCGCTCGGCTTCGACGGCCACGCCATCGGAGGGGTCTCTGTCGGCGAGCCCCGGGAGGAGGTCCGCAGCGTCGTCGCTGCGACGGCGTCGCTGCTGCCGGAGGACAGGCCCCGCTACCTGATGGGGGTCGGCCGGCCGGAGGAGTTGGTGGAGATGATCGGTCACGGCATCGACCTGTTCGACTGCGTCCTGCCGACGCGCAATGCGCGCAACGGGCAGCTTTTCACCTCCCGCGGGACGCTGAGCATCAAGCGGGAAGAGTACGCCCGTGACCCCTTGCCGGCCGATCCGGAGTGCGACTGCCCCACCTGCAGGGATTACAGCCGGGCCTATCTCCGCCATCTTTTCAAGTCCGGAGAGATCCTCTCTTCGAGGCTGAACTCGATCCACAACATCCATTTCTACCAGAGCGTGATGGCCCAGGCGCGCGAGGCCATCGCGCAGGGGCGCTACGGGGAGTTTCTCACCCACTTCCTGTCACGGCTCCGGCGGGGGGAAGAAGCGGAAGCCCGCTGGTCGCACGAGACAGGACCATGAGAGATCTCGTCGTCGTGGCCGACACGCACCTGTCGCGGCGCGACGCCGAGACGGAGGCGTTCGTGGAGTTCCTTCTCCGGCGCGGCTCGGAGGCGGCAGCCGTGGCGCACCTCGGGGACCTGTTCAATATCTGGCTCGGACTGCCGCGCTTCGAGATGGACCACATGGGGCCGGTGCTCGCGGCGTTCCGCGCATTGCGCGGGCGGGGAGTCCGAACGATCCTGGCAGAGGGGAACCGCGACTTCCATGTCCGGCAGGGATACGAAGGGGACGCCTTCGACGAGGTCGCCGAGACGGAGGTGGAGCTGTCGGTCGGAGCAAGGCGCGTGCGGCTCGCGCACGGGGACCTGGTCAACGTCGCCGATAGGCCGTACCGGCTCTGGAGGCGCTTCTCGAGGAGCGCTCCGGTCTGGGCCGGCGTGGGCTTGCTCCCCTCGCGAGCCGGGATCCGCTTCGCCGAGAGGCTGGAGTCGAAGCTGCGAGGCACGAACGTCCGCCACAAGTCCAGCTTCCCGGAGGCCGCAGCGCGCGATTACGCCGCGAGAGCGTTCACAGACGGCTGCAGCCTGCTGCTTGTGGGACACTTCCACGAGCAGCGTGTGATCCGCGCCGGCGCGGGAAAGGAGATGGTCGTCCTGCCGGACTGGCGCTCTTCGCACCGCTATCTCCATGTCGCAGCGGACGGCGCGTGGAGTCTGGACGAATGGCAGAGCGCTTGATCGCCGACGATCAGGGGAACAACGAAATGGAGAGTCCATGCGCACACGCAACGTGATCCTGGTTCTGGCAGTGCTCTTTGTCGGTTTTCTCTTCGGCCGGGTCATTCCGGGAGGAGCGGGGCGGAGGGCTCGCTTGCCCCAGGCCTCCCGCTCCGCCTCGCCGGTAGCTTCCTCGATGCCGGCGTCCCTGACCTCCCTGCCGGAGGGACTCAGCGCGGATGAGCTGCAGACCATCGAGATCTTTCGGCGCGCCTCCGCCTCGGTGGTCAACATCACCAACTACGCTCTCGCCCGGGACCTGTTCTCGCTGGACGTGCAGGAGATCCCCCAGGGGACGGGCAGCGGCTTCGTCTGGGACCGGGACGGGCGCATTGTCACGAACTACCACGTCATCGCGGAGGGAAGCGCCTTCCAGGTGACCCTCGCCGACCAGTCCGCCTACGACGCGAAGATCGTCGGCGAGGCACCGAACAAGGACCTGGCGGTCCTGCGGATCGACGTTGCCTCGTCCAAGCTGACTCCCTTGCCCCTGGGCCGCTCGCAGGAACTGGTGGTGGGGCAGAAGGTGCTGGCGATCGGAAACCCCTTCGGCCTCGATCACTCGCTGACCGTCGGGGTCATCAGCGCGCTGGGGCGCCAGATCACCTCGCCGGGAGGCCGCACGATCCGGGATGTGGTCCAGACCGACGCAGCGATCAATCCGGGAAACTCCGGAGGGCCGCTGCTGGACTCCCGCGGCCGGCTCATCGGCGTGAACGCGGCCATCTTCAGCCCCAGCGGGGCGAACGCCGGCATCGGCTTCGCGGTCCCGGTCGATACGGTCAGCCGGCTCATCCCGCAGCTCATCGCGCGGGGCAAGCCGATCCAGGCCGGCATCGGGGCCCGCCTCGTGCCGGACGCATGGATACAGCGGGCGGGGCTGAAGGGGGTCGCCATCGGCGAGGTCCGCCCGGGAGGCCCGGCCGAGAAGGCCGGTCTCGAAGGTGTGCGCACGGACCGGAGGGGAAGGATCGTCGATCTGGGCGATCGCATCGTCGAGGTGAACGGCAAGCCGGTCGAATCGAGCGACGATCTCTATCACGCCTTCGACGAGATCGGCGTGGGCGGAACCGCCCGGCTGACGGTCGTCCGCGACCACAGAAATCGTTAGGTCAGCTTGAGGCTCGTCGAGGTCGAAGAGACAGGGACTCGGCGCCGTCGCGGGTGAAAGCGCTATCCGGATCGGATCAAACGATCCACTCGGAAATGGGCAGGAGCGGGTAGTTCTTGGCCTCGACCCAGTGCATCTCGGCGTCGATGAGGTAGGCGCCCGCCTCGGAATCCGGCACCGGTGTGATCCACGCCTCGTAGATGACGTCGTTCCCCCGGGTCCGCAAGGTTCTCAGGCCCCCCCTTTCGAAGGCCGCGGCCGAAGGCGCGACCCAGCCCGCCAGCTCGCGCAGGCAGCTCTTGTGGCCGCTGTGGCCGCAGACCTGCAGCACCCCCCGGGGCATCTCCCGCGGGTCGAAACGCCGGGGCGCGTCGAGCTCCCAGCCGTCGGAGGCCCCAGGCCGGAGCGGGTTCGAGGGGCGATGATAGAGAAGCCCCCCTCCTTCGCGGCCAGTGGTCCCTGCCACATGAAGGGGGGCCAGATCGAGAGCCGCGGCAGCGCCTCCCTCCCAGGAAGGACGGACGCGCTCGATGGCCGAC
Organism: Acidobacteriota bacterium; assembly: GCA_003223995.1. Lineage (GTDB taxonomy): Bacteria > Acidobacteriota > Polarisedimenticolia > QHYA01 > QHYA01 > QHYA01. The sequence goes on from QHYA01000015.1 coordinate 8,096, forward strand.
CGCAGCTCTGCGTTCAGGCGTCGCGCGAGTGTGAGAGGGTCTCGCTCGTCCGGCAGACCCAGAAGGGAAAGCTCGCGACCTGTCACCCCCGCGTGAGTCACGAGCGCATCGCGGCCTTCGCCGACCCCGAGCCGAGCCGCATGGGCGAGAGCGAACCGTCCCCCGAGCAGCAGCCGCTGGACCAGGCTCCGTTGCGATTCGCTGAAGGAGAGGAAGTCGCGGAGGACCACTTCCGGTGTCGGGATCCCCGGGAAATCGGAGTGGAAACGTCTCCTCGCCGCGTCCAGCTCGGTCCGCTTCTGCGGCCCCGCGGACTTCACGAGGGCGATTTCGGCCGCGACGGCGCGCGCCGCGGCGAAGCGCCCGTCCGTCTCGGCGGCGAACTCCATCACGCGGCAGAGGTCATGGTTGCCCGCGAGGATGATCACCTGCTCCGGAGGGTGCTCTGCCAGCCACCGGAGAATGCGGAGCCCCTCGCGCCCCACGGTCGCCGGATCTCCTGGGAAATCGAAGTGGTCTCCGGCGGACAGCAGCGACACATCCTCCGCCAGAAACCCCTCCCGGCCCAGCAGGCCGTTCAGGTCGAGGATCGCGAGAAGCTTCTCGAGCGAGGCCTGCGGATCGCCGATGGCGAACCGGATCCGCGGTCGAGGGCCTTCACGGGCGCCCGCGTCCTGTCGCGGCTGCCACGGGACGGCCTCCAGCTCGGCTGCGAGACTGGCGGCCCTTGTCAATCCGCGGTTCACGTTGAAGGCCGGGAAACGGTGGTCGCGAGAATCAACTCCAGCCGGGGTCAGCCGTCATGCGTGCTTCAATGTCCCCGGAGACAATGAAGCTCCGGGAGCAGGATCACGATACTCTCCTCCAAAGTGAAGAGGTGAGATGCAACGAAGCGGCGCTCGAGTCAGGACTGGACCCCCTCGAGAGGCTCCTCCGGCGGGGCTTCCTTCGGCTGCTTGATCAGCAGGCGGCGGTCGATCGGGATGAAGCGCGTGGCCCCTTCCTTCAGCTCCTTGGCCGTGTTGCGAGGGAAGGAGTAGATTTCCACCTGAACCCCCAGCGCCTTCACTCGCTGAACCAGCGAGGCGAAATCGCCGTCTCCCGTGACGAGGACCAGGACATCGAGCGCTTCGGAGATGTCCAGGACATCGAGCGCGATCTCCATATCCCAGTCCCCCTTGAAGGAGCCGTCGGCGCGCACCTTCAGAGGCTTGCGCCTGACCTCGTAGCCCTTCTGCTGCAGAAGTGAGATGAAGCCGGACTGGTCGATGTCGCGAGACTCGACGACGTAGGCCGTTGCCCGCAGCAGCTTTCGTCCGCGCGAGACCATCTGCAGCAGCGCCTCGAAGTCGAGCCGCGCGTTCTGCTGGCGCGCCCCGTAGAAGACATTCTGCACGTCCACGAACAGTCCGACCCTCTCGAGCCCGTCACGCACACGCTCGACCCTCGATCTCGGAGCGGGCCGTTTCACGGCGCCTCCCAGCGCCTCCATGCGCTCCTTGATCATCGCCAGCTCCTGGGAGAACTGGGCGAGGGCCTGAAAACTCCTCTCCTGCTGTCCGGCCTGCTCGCGGCGGATCTCCGCCCAGAGGCGGTTCCACTCCCTTGCCGCTGCCGCCGCGCCTCCTCCCCCCTTGTCCTCGCGGGGGGGCCGCACGGCCAGCTTCTCGACCGAGGCGGCGAGCTTGCGCCCCTGGTCCTGGATCTGGGCGAGCCGAGCGGCCAGCTCTTCGGGCAGCGTGACCTTCCTGCGCGAGGCGGCTTCCTCGAGCCTCTCCTGCAGCTCGCGGAGCCGCTTCTCGAGCCGTTCCTGCTCTTCCTTGCCACGAGCGACGTGTAGTTTCAGGTTGTTCGCCTCGAACTTCTTCTGCGCCAGCTCCTGCTGGAGATGCTTCTCCCGGCGTCGGATCCGCTCGAGCGCCTGCTCGGCATCGGCGAGCCGCGCGGCGAGGCTGTCGTGCTCCTGCTGCAGGGATTGCAGCTCTGTCGGCCCCGGTGCCGCCGCCGGGCCTGCCGGGGCTGGCTCCCGCCCGGCCGGGGGCCGGCATCGAGCGAGGAGCATCCGCGCCTGCTCGATGCCGATCGACTCTCGCCTCTCTCGCGAGATGACGTAGAGCAGCCGGGCAGCCGCCGGAGTGGACAGCTTCTCATCGGCCACGCGTGCGAGCGCGTCGGCATCCGATAGTTGCCGCCACTCTTCCGTCAGCTTGCGGTTCGCCGTGTCGAGCGCGGACAGCAGCGTGCGGCGCGACGCTTCCTCCTTTGCGAACTTCGCGGCGAGGGCGGCGGCCAACCTGTCGGCGGGGACGGACTGGTTTCTCATGCCGGGCACGTTGACGCGCCTCGCGTTGGCCAGGCGCACGAGGCTGCTCCTCTCGAGGGAGTGCCGCAGGACGGCGGCCACCCCTTCCTCCCCCGCCCATTCGAGAAGTGTCCGGTCAGCCGCGCGCATGACCGCCTGTCGCCTCCTTTACGGCCGCTCGGAAGAGAGCGAGAAGCCGTTTCGTCAGAGGTCCCGGCTTGCCGCTTCCGATGGACCGCCCGTCGATCAGCACGATCGGCACCAGCTCGCGAGTGGTGCTCGTAAGAAAACATTCGTCGGCCGAAAGCAGCTCTTCCGGGCGGATGTCGGTCTCCTCGCAGGGGATCCCGGCTCGGAGGCAGAGAGAGATGACATGCTCCCGTGTCAACCCGTCCAGGATCCCAGCCGCCAGCGGCGGCGTCAGGAGCCGCTCCCCCCGGACAGCAAAGACGTTCGTGTTCGACCCCTCCGCGACGTTCCCCGAAAGGTTCAGCATGATCCCCTCCTCCGCACCCTTCTCGAGGGCTTCCATGGCGGCGAGGATGTTGTTGAGGAGGTTCATCGACTTGACGTAGGGGTTCAGAGCAGCCGGAGGATTGCGCCTCACGGTGACGATCAGCGCCCGTGCTCCGTCCTGGTAAAGAGCCTCGGGAGGCTGATCGAAGGGCTGGACGTACACCAGAAGGCTCGGTTTCGGGCAGAGGGCGGGGTCATAGCCGAGCGGCCCGACTCCCCGACTGACGGCGAGGCGGATAAGAGACTCCTCGTTATCGGCTGCCAGGAGAGTTTTTCGCACCTCCTCCGACGGTTCCACGGGGAGCCGCTCCCAGTCGATTCGGATCAGACCGGCGGAGCGGCGAAGTCTGGCCAGGTGCCCGTCGAGCAGGAAGGGGACGCCCTGGTAGGTTCTGAGAGTCTCGTAGACCCCATCTCCGTAGAGGAACCCATGGTCGTAGGCCGAGATGTTGGCCTGCTCGGCGGGGACGATGTGCCCGTTGATGTTGACCAGCCGCGACACTGCTGCACCTCGGCCCGAGCAGGAAAGCGATGAGCGCAACTATATCACAGCGGGGGGCGGCGAACAGGCTCATGCTGATTGTAAGTGGAACCGCCGTGCGGAGAAGCGGGGAGCGCTTCCTCAGGCGGGTCTTCACTCCGGCCGAGAGGGCCTACAGCGAGTCCTACCCTGATGCGATTCCCCACCTGGCCGCCCGCTTCGCCGCCAAGGAAGCTCTCTTCAAGGCCATCGGGACCGGATGGAGCCGGGGGGTGGCGTGGAACGAGGCGGAGGTGCGTCTGGACAGCGCCGGCCGTCCCGAGTTCGCCCTCTCGGGAAGAACCGCCGAGCTTGTTCAGGCGGCAGGAGCGCGGCGCGTCCACCTGTCGCTGACGCACATCGATCAACTCGCAGGGGCCATGGTGGTGATCGAGGGCGCAGAGCCGAGGGAAGCAGGGGGCAGCCCGTGAGCTCCCAGCAAGACAGCATCGCGTCCGCCCACGACCGCGCCGGGGAGCGGTCGCGGCTGAGGGTGGCGATCATCCTCACCGCTTTCATTCTCTTGCTGGAGGCGGCCGGAGGGCTCTACTCCAACTCTCTCGCGCTCCTGTCGGACGCCGGACACGTCATGACCGACCTGGCGGGCCTGCTGCTCTGCTACGGAGCCCTGGCGCTGGCCCTGCGCCCGGCCACCGCGCGCAAGACCTACGGGTGGTACCGCATCGAGATCCTCGCGGCGCTGGTGAACGGGGCCCTGCTCTTCGCGCTCGCGGTCGGCATCTTCCTGGAGTCTGTCCGACGGCTGCAGCACCCGCCAACGGTGCTGACCCTTCCGATGATGCTGACGGCCGGGCTGGGACTGGTCGTGAACGTCGCGGCGATGACGGTGCTGCTGAGGGGCCGGTCCAACATCAATCTGAGGGGGGCCTTGATCCATGTCTTCGGCGACACGCTGTCCTCGGTCGGGGTCCTCCACCCCCGCAGGCATCGAGCTGATCCGGGTGGCCGACGCGATCTCCGAAATCAAGGGAGTTCGAGCGGTCCACGACCTGCACATATGGAGTATCACCTCGGGCATGCCCGCCCTCTCCGGACATGTCGTGATCGAGGACGGGGCGGAGGGAAGCAGCGATGAGACCCTCAACCGGATCAAACGGATGCTCCACTACCGCTTCTCCATTGGGCATTCGACTCTCCAGATCGAATCTCCGGACTACCAGGAGTTCGGCGAGATCCACTGAGACGATCAGCGCGAGACGGGAGATCGTCGATGTCCAGCCGAGAGATTGGACGCTACTGGAGGGCGCCGCACTCCCCGCGGATGATCACTTGAAGGTGATGACGCCCCGCTCGCGCAAGCGATTCAGGACCCGAAGGGCTTCGACCTCCCGCAGAGGAGAGATCGTCACGATCGAGCGGAGGTTCCACTCCCCGTCGATGCGGCTGAGAAGATAGAACTCCTCCGGTGAGAGGTTCTCGCCCATCAGGTCGCTCAGCGGGCGCGCGAGGAGGGGGATCTTGTCCTGGGGCAGGTGGAGCCGGTAAAGGTGCTCCACAAGTCCCGCTTCGGCCTCTTCGATCAGGCTTCGCGCCTCGCGGTCGTCCTGCGTGGCCCCGGAGAGGAGCTTCAAGGCCCCTTCGTAGTCCCGCCGGTCCAGGAGCTTCCTCGCGGGAGCGAGAAAGCCGTTGCCTGAGAGGCCGGCGGAGCCGGCCGCGCGGGTGCGGCTGGCGGCGGAGGCGGAATCCTTGACGATCTCGACGAGCTCGGCGCGGAGCAGCTCGTGCAGGAACTTGGAAACGATGAACTCGGAGGTATGGGTGTGAAGGGCGATGGCGGCGATGGGGCGAGCGCCGTCGATGCTCTCGGTGATGTTCCGGGCGTGCGGGTTCGCCATCACGCTCTGGGGCATGGGGGAACTGGTGCGCTGGAGGACGACGGTCGCGTCGGGGAACTCCTTGCGGATGACCTGCATCTCATCGAAACGGCGGAGCCCCTTCAGCAGCACGTCCTGGATCGAGAGGCTGATGCGAAAAGGGAGCTTTTCGAACTCCCCGTCATGAAACTCGAAGGAGCCCTCCTCCCAGTGAAACAGCCCGTAGAGGATCTCCTCAGCCTTCATCGCCAGCACGACCGAGACCTCCTGCTCGGAGAGGGCGCGCATCTGCACGAGGATCGTTCCGAGGAAGGTGTTGGAGCGCTCCTGCTCTCCGAGCGCGATGCGGAGCTGATCCTCGGTGATCCGCCCGCAGGAGACCAGCCATTGTCCGATGAAATCGGTGGGATCGTTGGAGGAGGCCCCGACGATCTTCCCCTCGTCGAAGAAGAGCTTCTTCTCGGTCCCGCCCCGGTTGAAAGACACGACGCCCGTCTTGGTTGCCGCCGCGAGCCACTGCAACAGGTCCGGAAGCGGCATCGTGCGGATGTTCCCGGACAGACTCATGCGAGGGCAATTTAGAGGCCGCCGAACGCGAATTCAAGAAGTTCGGGTACGCATCGTGCATTGCTTGCAGCCGACGGCGCCTCGGGCGAGTGGGGCGAGATGGTCGTGTGCATTCGGCTGAGGTCGCCAGGCACTGGAGGGTCGCATGCAGGTCCGGAGGAAGAAGGAGCTTCTCATCGTAAAGCTGGAACCGGGGGACGAGTGGCCTGGCGACCCGGCGAGGGCCATCAGCGGAGCCGGGCTGCGCGGAGGCTTCTACACGGGCATCGGCGCCGTGGACAGACTCACTGTCGCGTTTTTCGATCTCTCCCAGAGCCGGTACCTGCCGGTGGCGCTGGAAGAACCTCTCGAGATCGTCTCCTTGACGGGCAACTGCGCCTGCGATGAAGCGGGCGGGGTGATCCTGCACGCGCACACGCTCGCAACGCGGCGCGACGGCAGCGCGATCGGGGGACATCTGGTGACGGCGCGGGTCTCGGTGACTCTCGAGATCGGCATTCTCGACGCCGGGTGCGAGCTGGCCCGCCGGATCGATCCGCGCTTCGGTCTGAAGCTGTGGCAGTTCTAGTACGAAGATTTGTGTCGTGAAACCGGGGGTTTGGCCTGCCGGGAACAGAGCCCCGAGGCTATCCGGTGAACGCCGGGATCCCAGTGATCGCCTCGCCGAGAATCAGGGTGTGGATGTCGTCGGTCCCCTCGTAGGTGTAAACGGACTCGATGTTGCACAGGTGGCGGCCCACCTGGTACTCGTCCATGATCCCGTTTGCTCCGAGCATCTCACGGCCGAGCTTCGCGCACTCGCGAGCAACGCAGCAGCCGTTCTTCTTCCCGAGAGAGACCTGATGCGGGGTGACGGCCCCCTTCTCCTTCAGCCGTCCCAGTTGGAGGTTGAGCAACTGACCCTTGGTGATCTCCCCCAGCATCCAGACCAGCTTGGCCTGCTGGAGCTGGAAGCCCGCAATCGGCTTGCCGAAGACGATCCGTGTCTTCGCGTAGTTGAGCGCCTCGTCATAGACGGCCATGGCCGAGCCGATGGCCCCCCACGCGATCCCGTAGCGCGCCTGGGTCAAGCAGGACAGGGCGGACTTCAGCCCGGACGTCGCCGGAAGGATGTTTTCCTCGGGGATTTCGCAATCCTGAAGGACAAGCTCCGAGGTGACCGAGGCCCGCAGCGAGAACTTCCCGACGTGATCCTTGGTCGAGAAGCCTCTGGTTCCCTTCTCCACGAGGAAGCCCCTGATTCCCTCCTCCGTCCTTGCCCAGAGGATGGCGACATCGGCGATCGAGCCGTTCGTGATCCAGGCCTTGGCGCCGTTGATGACCCAGCGGTCCGTCTTGCGCACCGCCCGGGTTTTCATCCCCGCCGGGTTCGAGCCTGCGTCCGGCTCGGTCAGGCCGAAGCAGCCGATCTTCTCTCCCCGCGCCATCGCGGGCAGCCACCGCTGCTTCTGCTCGTCGGTGCCGAACGAGTGGATCGGATACATGCACAGCGCCCCCTGCACAGAGACGAACGAGCGAAGCCCCGAATCCCCCCGCTCCAGCTCCTGCATGATCAGCCCGTAAGCGACCGCGCCGAGGCCCGCGCAGCCGTAGCCTTCCAGGTTCGCCCCGAGAAGTCCCATGCCGGCCATCTGGGGGACCAGTTCCATCGGAAAGGTCCCGGACCGGAAGTGGTGCTCGATGATGGGCAACACGTTCTCCTGGACCCACTCGCGAACGGTGTCCCGGATGAGCCGCTCCTCCTCGGTCAGCAGGCTCGAGACATCGAAGAAGTCAACGCCCTTGAAAGTGCTCATCCGATCCCTCTTCCGCCGCCTCCGTTGCTCATGGGCAGGTGATTCCGAGGCCGTTCGTTCGCCGGCCTCACTATAGCGTCCGGCTGCAGGCCGGAGCAACCGCGGGGGTGGGCCGGAAGCGGGCCGGAGCGCCTCGCCGAAAACTGCTGCTGCGATCAGCGTTACAGAATGAGAAAGCCGGGCTCGCGGGCCGCGAAGCGGGGGAGAGGTCGCTGTGGTAACCTTTTTTCCAAAGAGGAGCTCCGTGAAAAAACCCCTGAGCGGACTGAGGATCGGCACCAGGTTGTTCCTGATCGTGCTCGTGATGATGCTCCTGACCGTCACCCTCTCGTCTCTGCTCTATTCGCATTTCGAGTCGACTCTCGTCGGCGAAGCCCTGGACCAGTCGGAAACCCTCTCCAAGGCGCTCCAGATCAGCATCCACCAGATGACTTCCGAGGGGATGACGGACGACTCCCTTCTGAAGGACTACGTCGAGAGGCTGTCCAGCCGGGGTGTCAAGGAGATCTCCATCCTCTCCAACGAGAAAGAGGTCGTCGCCTCCTCGAACCCCGCGCGCTTGGGGAAGAAGCCCGGAGGGAAGCACCAGGGGCAGCACGGCAAGGACCTCGTGATCACCGGCACCCTCAGCGAGGAGGGGATGGGGGACACAGAGGGAAAGACGAGCCGCGAGATGGACATCCCGATCATCGTGGACAATGAGAAGCGAGGCTACATCCGCCTGCACCTTCTGTTCGACAACTTCAGCGAGCTGATCCGCACGGCCCACACTCGCAGGCTGATCGCCATGCTGATCGTCTTCATGGCCGGAACGGCGGGCGTGGTGGCCCTCTCGTACCGGCTCACGCGCTCTCTCAGCGAGCTGGCGCGGGCCGCGGCACGCGTGGCGGAGGGGGACCTGTCCGTCAGGGTGGAGACCGACCGGCGGGACGAAGTGGGGCTGCTGATCGGGACGTTCAACCAGATGGTCGAAAAGCTCCGGGCCCAGCGGGCTCTGCAGCAGCGGCTGCGGCGAGCGGAGCGGGCTTCCGAGATCGGGAAGCTCGCTTCCGCCGTGGCGCACGAGATCCGCAACCCTCTCAATCTCATCAGCCTCAGCGTGGGGCATCTGGGCACCGCGTTCCAGCCCTCGGAGCCGGCCCAGGGAGAGGAATACGACAGGATCATCATCTCCGTGCGGGACGAGCTGCACCGGTTGAACAGGATGGTGAGCGATTTCCTGAGCTACGCTCGCCCCCCGAAGCTCGCCCTGCGCCCGTGCCGGGTGGAGGAGGTGCTGGAGGAGGTCCTCGCGCTCACGGCCGCCAGGGCGCGGGAGCAGGGGATCGAGGTGGTCCGCCGGATCGATACGGAGGTGCCGCAGGCGAACGCCGACCCCGAGGCGCTGAAGACCTGCTTCCTGAACGTCATCATCAACGCCCTCCAAGCGATGCCCGGCGGCGGCAGGCTCACGGTGGGAGCGGAGGTGCGGATCGGGGGAGGTGAGGAGCCCTCTTCCGTCTGCGTCGAGATCGGCGACACGGGCTGTGGAATCGAATCGGCAAACCTCGAGCGCATCTTCGAGCCTTACTTCTCCACGCGGGAGGCGGGCGTCGGGCTTGGCTTGGCGATCACCCAGCGGCTCCTCCAGGAGCATGGAGGCGACATCCGGGTCAGCAGCGCCCCGGGTCAGGGGACGACCTTCCGTCTCGAGATACCGATCCCGGGCCCCCGGGCAGCCACCGTCAAGCAGGAGGCGGCGTGAGCGTGACGAGTCAGTCGGAGAGCGGCCGTGTCCTCGTTGTGGACGACGAGGTCCGCCAGCTCGAGATACTCAAAGCCATCCTGGAGCGGGAAGGCTTCGACGTGGAGACGGCGACTTCCGCCGAGGCGGCGATCGCCCTCCTGCGCGACACGGCCCCATCCGTGATCCTGACCGACCTGAAGCTCCCCGGCGAGGACGGCATCGACCTGCTGGAAGAGGCCTCCCACGCCGCGCCTCAGTCCTGCGTCATCCTGATGACAGCCCATGGCAGCATCGACAACGCCGTGGAGGCAATGAAGAAGGGGGCCTTCGACTACCTCACCAAGCCTCTCGAGCGCGAGACGGTCGTGCTGGCGGTGCGACGAGCGATGGAAAAATCGAGGCTCCTGTCGGAGAACCTCGCCCTCAAGCAGCAGCTCAAGGACCGCTTCTCTCTCCCAAACATCATCGGGGACCACGGCAAGATGCAGGACGTCTTCCGGATGGTGCTGAAGGTGGCGCCCAGCCCCTCCACGGTGCTCATCTATGGTGAGTCCGGAACGGGCAAGGAGCTGATCGCTCGCGCGATCCATTACAACTCCCCCCGTGCCTCCCGCCCGTTCCACGCGATCAACTGCGCTGCCATCCCGGAACCCCTCCTGGAGAGCGAGCTGTTCGGATACGAGAAGGGGGCCTTCACCGGCGCCATCTCGAGGAAGATCGGGCTGTTCGAGCAGGCCTCCGGCAGCACCCTCTTCCTCGACGAGGTAGCGGACATGGAGCTGGCCACCCAGGCGAAGCTCCTGCGCACCCTCCAGGAGAGGGAGATCCGGCGCGTCGGTGGGAGCCGGTCCATCCCCGTGGATGTCCGCATCATCGCGGCCACGAACAAGGACCTGATCGTGCTCATGCGGGAAGGACGATTCCGCGAAGACCTGTACTACCGCCTGAACGTCGTGACGATCCTCCTCCCGCCGCTGCGGGAGAGGACCACGGACATCCCCCGCCTCGTGGACCATTTCATCGCGCGTCACGCCCAGGCCGCGGGCAAGGACGTGCGCGGGATCGAGGACGCCGCCCTCTCCGTGCTCTTCAAATACCGATGGCCCGGCAACGTCCGGCAGATCGAGTCCGCAATCGAAAGGGCCGTGCTGATGGTCGATGGATCGAAGATCACCGTCCAGGACCTCCCCCAGGAAATCCGGCAAGAAACCCCGGCCGGCGCTCTGGCCCTGGAGCTTCCCGACAGCGGCATCTCGTTCGAGGCGCTGGAGCGGGAGCTTCTCCAGCAGGCGCTGAGAAAAGCGGGGAACATCTCCCGGGCCGCCCGGCTCCTCGGGATGACACGGAGGACCTTCCAGTACCGGCTCGAAAAATTCAACATCCCCCGTCCGGTCTCCGAGGAAGCGGAGCCTGATCAGGCGGCAGAAGAGACAGACCTGGAATCCGAGAGCGCCAGGCAAGCCGAGCCGCTGTAACAAGTTCTCGCTCAACCAACGATCCTCCCAGCACCCCATGTGCACCATATGGTGCACCCCTGTTCCAGTTGGTCGAACCGGATCCCGAGCAGGCACACATGGACGGGCGAGTTCGAACATGACAATAGCTTCATAATCAGGTACTTACCTAATTGGCTGCTGAGGGGCGGGGCATGGCACGGTGGTTGCTCTCCCATTCGGGCGCGGGAGTTTACCCGCGAATGGAGGATACCGATAATGCGGAGAGTGATCGCTTTGGGTGTGGCGATGTTATTCATCGCCGGAGTGGTTTCCGTCGGCGTTGCCGCGGAGAAGGCCTCTCACCGGACCATGACCCACAAGGTCGTAGGTGAGGTTGTCTCGGTCGATCCGACGGCCAAGACGCTCTCGATCAAGGAGACGTTGAAGAAGGGCGGAGAGGCCAAGGAGATGTCCTTCACGCTGGCCGACAACGTGAAGGTGATGGTGCATGGCAAGGCAGGTGCGCTGACCGATCTCAAGGCCGGTGACTCCGTTACCGTCAAGCACGTCATGAAGGACGGGAAGGACACCGCCGAGGAGATCATGGTGGCGAAGCCCAAGACCGCTTCTGCAA
>QHYA01000285.1 GCA_003223995.1 Acidobacteriota bacterium
CGGCGCAGGGGACATCGGGCGGGTTCCAGTACTCGCCCAACGAGACCCGCCGACCGGGCCGCCGATGCTCGGACAGACGGGGTGCCGCGGAACCAACGCCGCGACCGGGGAGGAGTGTGACTCCCCACTGGGATACTACGTCGGAATCGAATCGCGCGCCAGTAGTCTGCCAGCCCCGCCAGCCCGGACTTGCGGCTGTCGCGAGAAGGGAAAAAAAGGGGGAGGAAGTGGCAGCGCCACGGGGATTCGAACCCCGGTTTGATGGCTGAGAACCACCCGTCCTAACCCCTAGACGATGGCGCCGCTCAGGACCGAAAATTATACCGGACTTTTTGTAATTCGATTCGGGTTAGTTGCCCGACGCTTTCGCCGCGGCGGGGGGCGCCGGAGGAGCCGACTTCACAGCCTCGAGGTAGATCGTCACCTCGACCTCGTCGCCAAGAAGGAGGTTCCCTGCGTCCATCGGCTTGTTCCAGGAGATCCCGAAATCTTTCCGACTGAGGGTTGTCTTTCCCTCGAATCCCGCACGAGCCTCGCCTCGCATTCCTGGGCCGAAGCCCAGACCCGTGACCTCGAGTATGACGGGTTTCGTCACACCGTGCATGCTCAAGTTCCCCTTCAGCGTGACCTTTTCCGGCGACTGGACAGTCGCCTCGCTGCTCTCGAAGGAGATCTTGGGGTACTTCGCGGCGTCGAAGAAATCGGCGCTGCGCAGGTGATTGTCTCTGTCAGTGATGCCGGTATCGATGCTGCCTGCATCGATCTCGGCCTTCACCTTTGCCGAGGCCGGGTTGGCCGGGTCCGTCAGGATCGTCCCCTGGAACTTGCCGAAGCGGCCCTGAACGCGGCTGATCAGGTGACGGATGGTGAAGCTGACGGTGGAGTGAACGGGGTCGATCTGGTAGGTCTCCTCTGCCGCGGCGGGAATGGCGAGGAATCCCAGCAAGCTCAACAGCACTGCGAAAGGGCGCATCTGGTAACGAAGCATGATCGCTCTCCTCGAAACAATGGGTCACGCCGGCTGACCGGCTTGGCCGCCGGGCGTCCAGGTCAGGCGGGGAGTGTAGCAGGAAGAAGGCCTCGGCCGCAGCGGATCGAGCAGGAAGTTTGACGTACAAGGTTAGTATATTCACGGCGTCCCGCCCGGAGATCCTCATGGAAGGCGAGCCACTCTCCTTCGAGGCCTATCCTCTCACCCGGCCCGAATACATCAACGCGATGGTCCACTTCTACCGAGGGGAGATGCATCGCTCGCTCGTGTGGCGGACGAGGCTCGACACGACGACGAACTGGGCTGTTCTGACCGTGGCTGGGCTGACGTCATTCGCCTTCTCCGACCCGAGCCACAGTCATTTCATCCTTATCCTGGGGAATCTTCTGATCGCTGCCTTCCTCTGCTTCGAGGCCCGGCGCTACCGTCATTTCTCGGTCTACCGCGCCAGGGTGCGGATGATCGAGGAGAACTTCTTCATACCGATCATCCGGCGGAACCTGGTCTCGCCCAAGGAGAACTGGCGCGAGTTCGTCGCGATGGACCTCGATGTGCCGAAGTTCAAAGCGACCTTCTACCAGGCGGTCGGGTTGCGTCTGCGGCGCAACTACTTCTGGATGTTCGCGATCCTGCTGGTCACCTGGGTCGGGAAGCTGTTCATCCATCCGACGCCCGCGCAATCCTGGAGCGACATCTACGCTCGGATCGCCGTGGGGCCGATCTCCGCTTCTCTGATCATCGCCATGGGGTTGCTCTTCTACGCGCTGATCTTGGGAGCGCTGCTTTCCACCGTCGGGCAGAGCGCCCCCCCGGATGAGGTGCGGGAGATGGAGCGGGAGATGCAACACTGGAAGATGTGATCAGGGCCGTGTCGCCAGCACATCTCCCAACACGGCCTGGCCGGCACGGGCGACATGCCTGAGCGGAGCGCAGGCGGAGCGGGGCAGGTGAGAGGAGGGTGCACCTCCCCGCTCTCGATCAGCAGTGTTTCATTCCTCCTCGCCCACGGCGGACCGCACCGGGGGTATCAGCGTACCCACAAAGGGAGTCGGCGTCACTGGGGCGGGGCGAGCCGGCTCGGCCGCGGGAGCACGCGAGGGAGCAACCCGGGCCAGAGGCTTGGGAGCGCGGGTCATTCGGATCGGCCGAGCGGGGGCCTTGGCCGCCGGGCTCCTGACCGCGGCTCTCTTCGGGGGGACGGCCCGCCTTCTCGACGCAGCCTTCTTCCGGGCCTTCGCTGTCGGCGCGCGCTTTTTCGGAGTCAGCCTCCTGGCCGCGGCCTTCCTCTTCGGCGCGCCCTTGCGAGCGGCGGTCTTTCCGCGAGCGGCGGTCTTGCGCTTCGGTCTGCGAGCGACGGACTTCTTCCGCGCGGCCACCCTGCGAGGGGATGGCTTCCGTGCCTTGCTCTTCTTTGCCATGGATCCTCCTCCAGACGACGCCATCAGGCGCTGAAAAGAAGGGTGCGTTCGGTACGTTGCAGCGGATTATAGAACACGCCCCCTCAAGAAAAAAGCACGCGCAGTGCGCAGGATGCGCCGCGCGTGTCCACGTGTCCTGCCGTTGGACGACCCCCCATTGGTGCCGCGGAATTATAGCGGTCGCCGTTTTGGCGCGTTCGGCTTGGCGTAGGGACATCGGGGATGTCGTCCCCTCCCATCAGGACCCGTCCTGGGGGAGGTTGACCTTCCGGAGAGCAGGCATTGGACGCACACTGCGATCAGTGGATGGAGATCGGAGCGGCTGTTGCGGCGCGCCGCAGTCGATAGAGCGTTCGCTCCCGCCCCAGCACAGCCATCACTTCGAAGATCCCGGGGCTGACCGCCTTCCCGGTAAGAGTGACCCGAGCGGGGTGAATCAGGCGCGCGGCGCTGACGCCCAGAGAATCGGCGAGATCGCGGAGCGCTCGCTCCAGCGGCTCGGGGTTCCAGTCCCCCGCCTTTTCCAGTGCTTCGGCAAGAGCGGCCATTCGCTGGCCTGTGTCTTCTTCCCCGAGATACTTTCTTGCCGCCTCGGAGTCCACTCGGAAGTCCTCCGTCAGAAAAGCGCGGCCGTCGGTGGCGAAGTCCCATAAGGTGCGGGATCGTGGGCGGAGCAGCTCGATCAGAGACACCAGCCAGGGGCGGCGCGGCCCGTCCAGATCGTCGCTCCACAGTCCGTCCCGACGGAGGACCTCCCGCACGCGGGGCAGCAACTCCTCTACGGAAAGCCTGTTGATGTACTGGCTGTCGAGCCACAGGAGCTTCTGGAGGTCGAAGACCGCTCCCGCCCGGCTGATCCCTTCGAAGGAAAACAGCTCGATCAGCTCTTGCCGGCTCAGTAACTGCCTGTCGTCCCCCGGCGACCATCCAAGCAGAGCCAGGAAGTTGAACATCGCTTCGGGCAGGATGCCCATATCGCGGTACTCCAGCACGGACACGGCTCCGTGCCTCTTGGACAGACGCTTCTTGTCCGGCCCGAGGATCATCGGCAGGTGGGCGAAGGTCGGAGGCTCGATTCCCAGGGCGCGGTAGAGCAGGATCTGCTTCGGAGTATTGGACAGATGGTCGTCGCCGCGGATGATGTGCGTGATCCGCATCCGGATGTCGTCGGAGACCACCGAGAGGTGGTAGGTCGGCGAGCCGTCGGAGCGGAGAAGGATGAAGTCCTCGATCTCCTTGTTGTCGAACTCGGTCACGCCGTGGACGAAGTCATTGAACGATGTCGTCCCCTGGGGAACCAGAAAGCGCACCGCGTATGGCCCTCCCTGCCGGAGGAACCGCTGCTTCTCCTGCTCCGTCAGCGAGAGACAGGCCCGGTCGTAGCGCCAGACCCTCCCCTCGCTCTCGGCGAGCTGCCGGCGCGCGTCGAGCGCCTCCCTGGTGCAAAAGCAGCGGAATGCGTGCTCTGATTCGAGGAGCTGCCTGGCCGTGGCCCGGTGCTGCTCGCCGTAGTTGGACTGGAAGAACGGTCCCTCGTCCGGAGTCAGCTCCAACCACATCATCCCCTCGATGATGGCCTGGATCACCTCCTGCGAGGAGCGCTCGACATCGGTGTCCTCGATCCTGAGGACGAACCTCCCGCCGTGCTTGCGCGCGAAAAGCCAGTTGAACAAGGCGGTGCGCGCTCCGCCGACGTGGAGGAACCCCGTCGGCGAAGGAGCGAACCGGACGCGGACATTCGAGGTCACGTTCCGATCTGCGGTCGGCACATCATCCTTTTCTTGCCAGCGGCGCAACCTCGCCCCCGCCGGGCCGTGGGACTGGCCGTCTGGCGTCTCCGTAGCGGAGGGGATGGACGATGTGACACGGCCCCCCCCGGCGAGATCGCATCATAGCGGTTGTCCCGGTCCGCTGCGAGGCACCACTCACCCTCCCTCTCGCAGGGGAAGTCGGCGCTGCGGGTGAGCCCGGGCGGTGGGCCCAGGAAGAGGCTCCCCCCAGAGCATGGCGAGGCTTGCGAGTCTGAGGCGTCGACGTTTCAGGAGAGGCTCATGTCCGTGGGATCTCATCAGC